>DATBSM010000271.1:0-7492 GCA_036559785.1 Gemmatimonadales bacterium | reverse complement strand
TGAGGTAACGGGAAGACGGGAAGGGCGGGAAGGAAGCCACCAGAGTAGGTCTTCGGTCGCTATCGCTCGGGGTGAGGAGCCTATCACGCACCAATCCCGTCTTTCCCGTTCTTCCCGCCCTTCCCGTTACGCCGTCCTCCGCTTCGGTGCCTTCGCCGTGCGCTTTCGCGGCTTCTTCATGTGGATGACCCCAGCCTCTTCCCGCGGCTGACGGTAGACATACCGTTCCCCCCGGAAGTTCCTGAGCACGACCTCTTCCTCATTCATACTCTCCACATACTCGGGCAGGATCGGGATCTTGCCGCCGCCGCCCGGAGCATCGATGACGAAGGCGGGAACGGCCAGGCCGCTGGTCCAGCCACGGAGAGCTCGCATGATCTCGATGCCGGTCTGCACCGACGTGCGGAAATGCTCGGCGCCGGCGACCTGATCGGCCATATAGATGTAGTAGGGCCGGACCCGGGCCATGAGCAGCTTCTGCATCAGCTCCATCATGACGGCCGGAGTGTCGTTCACCCCCCGCAACAGCACCGTCTGGCAGCCCAACGGGATGCCGGCGTCGGCCAGCATGCCAAGCGCGGCCACCGCGGCCGGGGTCAGCTCGTCGGGGTGATTGAAGTGGGTATTGAGGAAGAGGGGGTGGAATCTCTTCAACATGGCACAGAGCTCGGGCGTGATCCGCTCGGGCAGATGACAAGGGATCCGGCTGCCGATCCGGATGATCTGAATGTGTCGAATCGAGCGCAGCCGTGTCAGAATGACTTCAAGCCGCCGGTCGTTGAGCAGGAGCGGATCGCCGCCGGACATGATCACATCCCGGATCTCGGTGTGCTCCTCCAAGTAGCGGAAAGCGCTCTCGAACTGGGACATGGGGATCTTCTCGGGATCGCCGACCTTGCGTCGGCGGGTGCAGAACCGGCAGTAGGTGGCGCAGACCGGCGAGACCAGGAAGAGCGCGCGGTCCGGATAGCGGTGGGTGATGTTGGGGACCGGACTATCGGCGTCCTCGTTGAGCGAGTCCACGATGCCGTCGACCACGTCCAGCTCTTCGACCGATGGCACATACTGGCGCCACATCGGATCGTCGGGCGACTTGATGAGGTCGACCATGGCCGGCGAGATCCGGAACTCGAAGTTGTCCGCCGCCTGCCGGAGCCGGTCGAGCTCGGGGAAGTTCTCCGAGCCAAACTTCACCGCCAGCGCATCCAGCGAGGCGATCGAGTTTTTTCTCAGTACTTCTTGCCAGGTTTCCATGGGTCCTCCGGGAGCCGTGCATCGAAGGCCGGTTGAGCTTCGGCCCCCTCGCTTCGCTCAGGGTGACATCGTCTGTTACTGCGTACCGCCGTACCGCCGTACCGCCGTACCGCCGTACCGCCTTACCGCCGTACCGCCTTCACAAACACCACCTGGTCGTCGCCCGGGGCATAGAAGTCGGGAATCGTCGCGGTCGCGCGGTAACCCCGGCTCTCGTAGAACCTCCGAGTGGCGGCGTAGTCCGGGCGACCGGCGGTCTCCACCACGATCAGCCGGGCAAGGCCGGTGAGCCTGCGCTCCATTTCGAGCACCAGCGCGCTTCCGATGCCGGAGCCCTGGAGCGCGGGATCCACCGCCATCCAGTAGAGATCATAGGTGCCAAGGGTGCAGGGAGTGGGTCCCCAGCAGATCCAGGCGGTCAACCTGCCGTCGACCTCGGCCCCCAAGGCGCAGTAGGGCTCGCTCTGGGGCCCGGCGCGCACGGCCTCGTCGAAGACCTCGAGTGCGACAGGAACCTCATCCGAACGAAAGAGTCCCACCGCACGAGTGATTTCCTCGATGCGGCCCCGGTCGGCTGCGGAGAGGTGGCGGAGGCGCGGTGAGACGAGGGTGCCGCTCAAGCGGCGGACACCCCACTGACGAGGGCGGCGGCGGCCCGATGGCTCTGCGAGCGCATCAGAGCCTCGTCCACGATGTGCATGACGAGGTCATCGTAGCCCCAGCCAAAGGCCCGGCCCATGCGAGCCAGTCCGGCGTTGCTGGACAGGTCGGGCGAAGGATTAACCTCCAGGACATATGGCTGGCCGTCAGCGCTCAGCCGCATGTCGACCCGGCCGTACCCTTCGCCTTCGGACAGGTGCTCCCAGGCGGTGCGGGCGATCTGGCCGATGCGATGGGCCAGGTCCGACTCGAGATCCGCCGGGCAGATGGGAACAGTGCCCTCGTCTTCGGGGCTCCCCGGAATCCACTTGGCCGCGTAGCTCACGATGGGCCAGGTGCCATCCGGGAGCGTGTCGAAGCGGATCTCGGCGATGGGAAGCATCCGCTTGCCGACGAAGCCGATGTTGAACTCCCGGCCGGGGATGTATTCCTGAACCAGGACCTCCTCGAATTGCTCCAGCATCTGGGCGACCCGCTTCTTGAGGGCCCGCTTGCTGGTGCACACCGAGCCATTGTCTATGCCGACGCTGGCGTCCTCGGCCGCCGGCTTTACGATGGCAGGCAGCGGAAACTCAGCGGCAGTCTTGTTGGCCTGGGCGACCATGAACGCCGGCACGGGAAGGCCGGCAGAGGAGAGCAAGGTGTTGGCGACGTGCTTCCGGTGGCAGACGCTGGTGGGCCAGGTCCGGCAGCCGGTGAACGGAACCCCAGTCAGCTCGAGGGTCCCTACCACAAAGTCCTCGAAGCGGGCGTAGCCGTTGATCCCCTCGCAGAGATTGAAGACCAGATCGGCCCTGCGGGCTCGGGAGAGCCAGCGGAAATCTCCCAGCCGGACCGGGAGGAGCTCGACCTCATGGCCCCGCCGCCGGAGCACGTCGCGCACTTCGTGGACGTTGGCCACGACCGCGGCCACGTCCTGAGGACTCCACTCTTCGCTGCCCGCGTCGAAGAGAATGGCAACTTTCATCAGGCAACCTCCGCCAGGAGTGAACGGCCGCTAATCCGGCGCCAGGCGATGTCGGCGACGGTGCGGATGAGATCGTCGTAGCTCATTCCGGCCGCTGCCGCGGCCTTGGGGAAGCACGAATGGTCCCGCGGGTCAGGCAAAACGCCCGGGAGCGGGTTGAGCTCGACAACCATCGGGCGGCCAGCGGCGTCGCAGCGAATATCGACGCGGCACCAGTCGCGGCATTCCAAGGCGTGGTAGGCGGCCAGTGCGGCGGCCCGAACTTCCTCGGCCAGACTCTCGGAGATGTTGGCCGGACACTCATAGATCTCGAGCGGTTTGCTCGGCGTGTCCCAGATCCACTTGGCTTCATAGCCATAGATCGGTGGGGCACCCCGGGGGAGCATATCAAATCGCATGCCGATAATCGGCAGACAGCGCGCTTCATGTCCGTTGCCGAGAATCGCGACGGTGAATTCCTGGCCCGGCAGATAGCTCTCGATCACCACCGGTTCGGCGTACGTGGCGAGCAGATGAGAGACCTGGCGCACCAGCTGCGAGCGATTGCGGCAGAGGCTCTTCACCGTGACGCCCTTGCCCGAGCCCTCGAATGCCGGCTTCACGAAGAGTGGGAAGGGGAGCTCGACGTGCCGGGCATCATCAGGCGACTTGGCCAGCACGAAGGGAGACGTGGGCACCCCGCGATGGGAGAGAATCTCCTTGGCTCTGGCCTTGTGCAGGGCGAGGCTGAGCGTGAGCGGATCCGAGGCGTGGCAGGGCACGCCGAGGAACTCGCAGATTGCCGGAACGTGCGACTCGCGATTGGGGCCGTAGAGCCCTTCGGCGATATTAAAGACGAAATCGGGCCGAAGCAGAGCCAGCCGTGCGGGGAAGCTGGAGTTGGCTTCGAGACGAGAAACCTGGCCGACGGTGCTCAGGGCGCGCTCCACCGCATCGATGGTGGCTGGCTCGTCCCACTCGGCGTACAGGTCGGGTTGATGGAGATCGGGTCGGAGGGCCCGACTGGGAGGCTCGTCGGAAGAGGGGGATTCGGATTTCGCCCCGGCTGGTCTAGCCGGCGCCGCTGGTTTGAGGTTAAAGGCGAGTCCAATCCGAACTGCCAAAGAATTCCTCTACAAAAAAGGCCGTCTGCGAGAGACGAGCCGAGACGAGTGCCTTCGATTGATGCCTCTAAGGTAAGAAAATGTTTTTCATACCACAATAGTTTTTGGGGAAGAAGTCGGGATGAGTTTTTGGGGGAGTCGGGAGTCAGGAGTCAGGAGTCGGGAGTTTATGGCCTGATCGAGAAGTTCCGGACGGACTCCTTTCTCCTCTCAATCTGACTCCCGACTCCTGACTCCTGACTCCCGACTAGACCTTATGAAACCCCACTCGCCCCGCCTCGCTCCCCTCTGTGGTTCGGTAGATCTCGAAGTCAGCGAACAGCGCCGGCGCCTCCTGCTGGAGCACGCGGAGGCAGGCAACCGCCATCCGCCGGATCTCCAATTCGGCCCCCTCGCCCAGCCGCAGCTCCAGCATGGTGCGCCAGGCTCGGACATTGGCACTGACCACGATCTTCACCTCGGTGGCGTTGGGCAGGACGCTGCGGGCGGCCTCGCGGGCCATCTTGCGGCGGTGGACCTTGTCGTCCACCCACTGGTAGCGAGCCATCAGCCGCTCGACCGACTCCACGTAGGCGCTCTGCGCCGCCTGCACCTGATCGGTCCACTGCTTCTCCAGCTCGGGATCGCCCATGATGGCGGGTGGCATGACGAACGCCGCATGGGACTCGTCCACGTAGCGCTGTGACAGCTGGGAGAAGCCCCAGCCGGCCCGGTGCCGGACCAGCTCATGGCTGCAGGAACGGGAGATTCCTTCGATGAGCATGACGTAGGTGGCATGCTCGAAGACCGAGCCGTGGCCCTGGCGCAGGATGTTCTGGAGATACTCGGCGGTGGTTCGCCCGGCGGGATTGTGCTGGCTCATATAACAGAGCCGCCCCGCAAATTCGGCGATCCGCTCTCCATCGCTCGACTCGCCCTTCCATTGGACTGGGAGGTGGGCCGGCTCGATGAACTGGGGCCGGGCGATCAGGGTGACGCGGGGAGTGCGGAGGATTTCCATTGAGGCTATTGGCTATTGGCTATTGGCTATTGGCCGCTGGCTCATTGAGTGCTAGCGGCCGGGAAACTAACGATATACTAGGGGCTCAGGGCGCAGGACCATCAGCCAACAGCCAATAGCCAACAGCCTAGTCTGCCAACTCCAACCTAATCCGCCCATACCCCCCGGTAAGCTCGATCTCGCGGAGCGCTCGCCGAATATCGGCGGGGATAGATGCCGCGCCGGATCCGACCTTCAACCGCCCGATGGGCGGTTCGCCGGACGGAAGGATAATCCCGGGATTGAATATTCCGAGAGGATCGAATGCCTCCTTCACCCCACGGAACAGATCGAGCACCTCGGACCCATAGGTGTCCAACAGAGTTCCGGCCCGGAGCCGCCCATCGCCGTGCTCGCCCGTGGGCGTGCCGCCGAGCTGGATGACGGCCGCGGTGACCTCCTGAAAGAGGTGGGAGACAGCAGCCTCCCACCCCTCGCGGGCCAGCTCCGGCACCAGATTCACATGAATGTGGCCGTCGCCGGCGTGGCCGAACATCACTACCCGGAGGTCATGCTCCGCTGCGGACCGTCGAACCGCCGTGATATACTCTCCCATCCTCTCGACCGGCACGCATCCGTCCTCGATGACCTGGAGCGAGCGCCGCTGCTCAGGAAGCGCGGCCAGGATCGGGCTCGCCGCGTGGCGGATGGCCCAGAGCTGTTCCGCCTCGGACGGCGAGTACGCCGTGTCGATGGTGGTGGCCCAGCCCGAAACCGCATCGGTAGCCTGCCGGAGGGCCTGTCGCAGGGCCTCAGTGTCGTCCCGCTCCAGCTCGACCAACACGATGGCCTCGGTGCCAGTGCCGAGTCCCGCTCGCGACAGCCTGTCTGCCCCGAGGAGATCGAGAAAGGACCGATCCAGCAATTCCAGGGCTGAGGGCTCGTATCGGCCCAAGGCGCCGACCACGTCTGCCAGATGATGGAGCGAAGGTAGATGCACCCGGAGCCCGGCCTCGAACGCCGGCACCACATCCAGCCGCCATTCGACTTCGGTGACGACGCCAAGGGTACCCTCTGCCCCGATGATCAGGTCCAGGACGTCGCCGGAGGCGAGGTAGGCGTCGAGGGCGTAGCCCGACGAATTCTTCCGGGTTCTGGGAAAGCGATCGGTAATGAGCCCGGATGCAGCCCGAATCCGAGGTGCCGCATGGCGCTCGAAACGATCGAGTGTTCGATCGTGATCCTGCCCCGCTGCCCCGCTGCCCCGCTCTCGCGCTGCCCGGCGTTTCAGCCTCACGGACTCTCCCTCCGCTGTCACCAGCGTGAGCGCCTCCACCCACCGGCGCACGCTGCCATACCGGACCGATCTGGCACCGGCGGCGTTGGTGGAGACCATGCCACCTACCGTGGCCCACTGCCCGCTTGATGGATCGGGAGGTAGCCGGAGACCGTGAAGTGCGGCGGCCGAGCGGAGCTCGGCGTGCGTGATCCGCGCGCTGGTGACGGCGCGGCGGCGCGTGGGATCGATTTCGAGGCGACGCTCGGATGTGCCGGTCAGGTCCACGACGAGGCCGGCACCTACATTCCCTCCGCCCATGGCGCTGCCAGCCCCGCGGGGGACGAGCGGAACGCGATGCTCGGCCGCCCACGAGATCAGGGTTTTGACGTCGTCCACGTCGGCGGGCCGGCAGATCGCCTGGGGAAGGATGCGATAGATGCCGGCTCCCTCGGCATAGGCGGCCCGGGCCCTCGCGTCGGTTCGGTAGACGCCCCGGACAGGCGGAGGAGGCAGCATGGGCCAAAGATAAGTATCTTCAGCCCCTATGACCGAGGGTCCCCGCGCTCAACTCATCCATATAGATGTCGATCGCCGTCTGGGGCACGAATGGGACGAGTGGGATGGTCGCCCGCTTCCCAACCAGGGCAACTACGACTCCCCGCCCGCACTGTTCTTCGCCTGGGCCGCCATCACGCTCGCCGTCGGGCTCGGTGTCTCGGCACTCGGGCTCTTTCTGCTCGCTCCCCGGTTTGCGGGGGCTCATCAATCAGCTCCCGCCGTGCTCTGGGGCGCGCTGCTGGTGGCCGGCTCCCTGTTGTGGGCCTGGTGGGGCGTGCTCTTCCTATCATATGAGATCGGCCGTCCGCTGCTGCCCGAGAGGCTCGCGGAGCGGGGGCCGTTCCTCCGCCTGATGCGGCTGACGTCCCGGGTCGCGGACCGATTCGGCCGCCGCGACTGGGTGGAGAATGCGGCGGTGAAGGTCTACAACGCGCTGGCGATGATGCGGGGGCGGAAAGTTGGCCAGGGGGAGCTACTGGTGCTGATCCCCCGATGTTTATCCAAGGTTACCCTGGATGGCGTGTTGGGGATCGCGGGGCGCTACGGCGTGCCTGTCTTCGTCGCGACCAGAGGTCAGCTGGCCCGGCGAGTCATCCGGGAACGCCGGCCGCGGGCCGTGGTCGCGGTGGCCTGCGAGCGCGACATGGTGAGCGGGTTGCACGATGTGGCGGGTAAGATACCGGTGCTTGGCC
>DATBSM010000270.1:0-2193 GCA_036559785.1 Gemmatimonadales bacterium | reverse complement strand
GTGAACCTGGACTACGCCATTCTGCGCTTTCATAACGTGTACGGCCCTGGGCAGGCGCTGGCGAACCCCTATACCGGCGTGCTGATGGTGTTCTTCAATCGCGCACTCGACGGCCAGCCGCTGCTTCTGTTCGAGGACGGGGACATCACCCGCGACTTCGTGCATGTGGACGATGTGGTCTCCGCGCTCGAGGCCGCCGGCCTTCGCCCCGGAGTCGATCGAAGCGCATACACCATCGGAAGCGGTGTTCCCGTGACGATCGCTGAGGCGGCCGAGGCGATCCGCACCGTGACTGGTTCGGAGTCCGAGATTTCAGTCGGGGGCCAGTTCCGAGTGGGCGACATCCGCTTTGCCGTTGCCGACATCTCCCGCGCCGAATCCGGCCTGGGCTATCGGCCGAAGGTGGAGTTCAGAGTAGGGCTCGAACGCCTGCTTCCGTGGGTGCGTGAGCAGCAGAGACCGCCCGACCGGTCAGAGGCAAGCGCGCAGGAGATGGCGAGGATAGGCCTCCTTCGAGGTTGGAAATCCTGACCTCCGCGCCCCAGGTCGCGGTCGTGATCGTCAACTGGAATGGCCAGAGGCTCCTCGACTCGTGCCTGGAGGCCGTTGCGGCCCAGACCATGCCCCCGGGCATGATCATCGTTGTAGACAACGGATCCACCGACGGATCGGTTGCTCATCTGTCCAAGGCCTGGCCCTCCGTAGAGGTCATTGAACTGGGCCGAAACCTCGGCGTGGCAGCGGGCAATAATGCGGGCATCGGCCGCGCGCTAGCCGGCGGCGCCGAGCTGGTGCTCCTGCTCAACAACGACGCCACCATGAGGCCCGACGTGATCCAGCAGCTGAAGTCCGCGCTGGAAACCGGTGGCCCGGCAGTCTGGGCGGCGACACCCAAGATCGTGTACCGCTCCGACCCGGGCATGATATGGTCTGCCGGCGGCGAGATGATCTGGTGGAGAGGGCTGTCGAGAGACCGCGGGACCGATCACCCGGACCGGGGCCAGTTCGACCGGAGCGATCTGGTGGGATACGCCAATACCTGCTGCCTGTTACTGCGGGCTGAGGCTTTCGCTCGAGCCGGGCTGATGGATGAGGCCTATTTCATGTACTTCGATGATTCGGACTTCTCGGGAAGGCTGGGGCGCGCGGGGGGAAAGATCGCCTATGCGCCGCGGGCGGTAGTGCTACACGACGTGCAGGCCAGCAGTAAGGACGCCGACCAGCCGGTGAACCACTTCATGGTGTACTACACCACCCGAAACCGGGTGCGTTTCATCCAGCGGAACGTACCTGGCGCGCCGCTGCGACTGCTCGCTCATGGGTTCACAATCAGCAGCAGATTGATCCGGATGGGGCAGGCGTTGCGTCGCGGAGACCGGCAGACATTCTCGGTCATCTGGCGGGCCATCTACGATGGCTACGTTCGCCGTCTCACCGGGCCGACATACTCTCTTTGACCGGTGTGGTCACCGCCTCACTGCGATAATCCTGGGTCGCCATCAATGCCGGGCCACGACGATGATGGTCACTAGTACCCCGAGGACCTGCGCCAACGATCCGAGGAGGGCAGTGGTGTTGCTCGGCTGCTCCTGGACGAGCTTGGCGGGCACGAACACCACCGCCCCCGACTCCGGCTCAGGCACGACGTCCGCAAAGATCGATCTCCGCTTGACCCCTTCGCGCTTCCCGTTTGCCTGCGTCACGTAGGCCCGCTTGTTGTCGCCCGTCGCGGCGTAGCCTCCGGCGGCATTCACATACCAGTCGAGTGACTTGCCCGAGGTATAAGCGACCGGGCCGGGTGAGTTGACTCCACCTTCGACGATCACGACCGAGTTGAACTCGGGGATGTTGATCGAGTCGCCACCGGCCAGGATGAGGTTGTCGCCGGCCTGCGGATTCTTTAGTACCCCGGGCAGGTTGATGCCGACCCGCTCGGTAAATCCCCGGGGCAGGGAATCGCGGCGGCCCCGAGCTGCCTCCGCCTCGATGGCAGCGGGTTTCTCGTTATTAGGCCGGTGCCCGGGCGCGTACGAGCGGTAGAACTGAATGCCTCCGGCGTAAGCCTGAGGTGTGAGCCCGCCGGCACGCTCGATGAGATCGCTGATTCGCTCGGTCTTGGAACGCAACCCGTATCGGCCGGGATGCTTTACCTGTCCCGTCAGGTACACCAGCCTCTGCGACTCCCAGCCCGCC
>DATBSM010000269.1:0-3771 GCA_036559785.1 Gemmatimonadales bacterium | reverse complement strand
GAACTTGAGGGCACCGGCACGGGTCTCCAGTTCACCCGACACCTGCTGGAGGGTTACGGCCTTTTCCTCGGCCTGTGCCAGGGTGGTGCCGACGACTCGGGTGACTTCCTCCATCCGCTGTGCGGCTTCCGCGGCTTCCTTCCGGAGGGCAGACGCCCGTGTCAGATGCTCGGTCGCCTTGTCGAGCGCGCCCTGCCGCTGATCGAGTTCCTGGCCCAACAGGCGGATCTTCTCTTCCACCTGGTTGATCTGCTGGGTACGGCCCTCCATGGCCCGAACTGAATCATCTACAATGCCCATGCGGCGCTCGGCCTCTCCTACGGCCGAGGTGACCACCGAGACGGCGTCCGACAGCTGCTGGGCCCCTTCGGCATGACGGCTTAACTGGGCAAAGCGCGATTCAGCAGTCTCCATCCGGCTCTTGAGCCCCTCGGTGCGATCCTGGAGCTCGGCGCTGAGCGACCCGATCTCGGACAGATTCCGTTGGACGCCCTCCATCATCTCGCGCTGCGACTGGATCTGCACCATCGAGCCCTTGACCACCTCGACCTCGACGCGGATCCGCTCGACCATCGGCTCCAGCCCGCTCAGCTCCTTGACCTGGGACTGGACCTTCCGGGTCCAGACGTCGGCGTTGGCCAGCCAGGCTTGGGTTTCCCCATGGGTCTCGCGCAGGCGGCTCATCTCGTCCGCCGCCGAGCGCATCTGCTCCAAGCCATCGGCCAACAGCTCGCGGGTGCCCTTGAGCGCCCCCAGCTGCTCCACAGCCTGCTCAACGCCGGGCCTGATTTCATCCAGGCGACGCATGCGGGCGGCCAGCTCGGTTGCCATGTTGTCCAGCCGGGTGACGTCCTGCCTCAGGGTGCTTGAACGGGCCGCTTCCTGGGTCAGGGCGGTCACTTCCTTGGATAGATCGACGATCTGCTCCCCGACGTTCCGGACCTGAGTCTGTACCGCAGCGGCGCCCTGGCTGGCGGCATCCAGCACCGACAGACGAGTTTCACACTCCTTCACCGCGTTGCGGAGGTCGCCGATGCGCTCGCTGACGGCGTGCAGTCCGCGATGCTCCAGCTCGAATCCTTCGCTGCTCTTCCGCATCTGCTCGCGCAGATCGGTAAGGGCCTGACGGGCGGACTGCTGGGCATCCTCGATCTTCTGGGACGTGGTCTGGAGCTCCTCGGTCCGGGACAGAACCTTGTCCTGGATCGTCTTCACCTCGCTGAGCTTGGCCTCGATCGGCCCAAACCGGCGGATCTGCTCTTCCTGGCGGCGGAGCCAGGCATCGAGCTCCCGGTCCATGCGGGTGAGCTGGGCGATCTGGCTGGCGGCACGATCGACCGCCTCGCGCTCCTGCTCCAGCATGGTGGTCTTCTGGGCAACCTGATCAGCCAGCGCCTTGAGCACGGCCAACTGGTGCTGAATGTCGGGAATCGAGATCGAAGCCTGGTTGATCGGCTCGAGCGCCCGCTCCACCGACTGCACCCGGCGCACAACGTCCTCGAGCTTGCCGGTCGCGGCCTGGAAGTCGGAATCGAAGTTTTCCAGCCTGGAGGTCGTGTGGCGGTGGGCGGTCAGGGCGTCATCGTGCTGGGTCCGCATGCGGGCGACGTTCTCGGCCTGTTCGGAGAGCTGGGTCCGGAGCGTCTCCGAATCGGTCCGAAGTGTGTTCAGCGGACCTTGAAGGCTGAGGAAGGAGTCAACCTGCTCCCGCAGCAGAAGCGCGGTTTCGACTTTGTCGCTCAGACCGGACATCTGGGTCTGGAGCCGGTCCACGCCTTCGCTGGCATGGCCGAGCCGGGCTTCAGTGGCCGTCTGGGTCTTGATGACCCGCTCGACCTGCTCCTCGGCTGCGGACAGTTGACTGCCGAGCCGCTCGAGACCGGCAACCTGGCGCTCGACTTCCTCGCAGCGTTCCCTAAGGGCGTCGAATTCAGCGGTTCGCTCCAGGATCGGGGCGAGCGACCTCAGGTCGTTCGCGGCGGCTTCGGCGCGGGCGACCAACGCCTCCAGGGCCGCGGCAACATTTCTACCGTTCGAATCGACGGCGACCACCGAATCGTCCTCGCGGCGGCGACCTTTCAGGAAACTGACCATTAGTTACTCCGAGGAAATGCGCGCGGGATCGGGCGGCACTGAGGGGTCAGGGCTCTGACGATCTCGGATCACACGCGAGGTGAAGATTGTGGCATCAGGCGGACGGGGCCCTAACTGCAACGCGTGTGCCCCGGCGCTGTTCGTTACACGGCCGAGGCCGGGCGGGACGGGAGCAGAACGCAAATCCCTACGGGCGAGGGAGATTGCCTAATGATCGGGGCGGCACCGTTCCGAGCGATCTCGATGCCCGGGTCCGGCCGCTTGGCGAGGTGCACGGAGTCCGGGCAGGTCGCACATCGCGGCGACGGAAGACCTCGGTCACTGCGGTCCCGCGGGCTCCAGGCTGTATTGACGGCGGACTGGGTTGGGCCCGGTGACGTAGACGAGCTCCGACTTGGTCTGATAGCCTTCCTGCTCGATCCGAAGGCGGTGTCTGCCCTGCTTGACGGGAAGGTCGGCCACCGGGGTAGGTCCGATCTCCACGTCATCAAGGTAGAGAGTGCCCCAAGGCTCCGAAGTCACCGTCAGATTCGTGGGTTCGAGCCTGACCGGCTTCGGTTTCACTGGCTCAGTCAGGGTGGACTCAGCGGAGGCTGGTGGCGTGACCGGTGGCGGCACCACAAGTTCGGGCTGCAAGGTGATGGGCGGAACCGGTTCCGGCTCGGGCCCCTTGCCCGCACTACGCAGCCCCGACCAGGCTGCTACTCCAACCACCACGCTGATGCCCACAGCGATCAAGCCTCGACGTAGCGCACCATAGGGACGGCTGGGCTGGAGCGCCGGCTGGCTGGTAGCAGCCACCGGTTTGATCGGAACGGTGATGACGGTACGGGGATCCGACCGGCGATCTCCCAGAGCCGCGGCAAACGCCTCCATTGTAGGAAAGCGCTCCTCTGGATCCTTGGCGAGCGCCCGTTCCAGGGCCGAGGCGATGTCGCGCGGCAGATCAGGACGCGAGGCAAGCATCGGCGGGGGCGGCTCGAAGACGTGCTTATAAAGGATGCTGTGGGCCGACCCGTCGAACGGCTGTTTGCCGGTGAGGATCTGGTGTCCGACGATGGCGAGCGAGTACTGGTCGGCCCGTCCATCGACCTCGAGTCCCTTGGCCTGCTCCGGCGCCATGTAGTGCGGCGTGCCTATGATAGTCCCGGTCCCGGTAAGCTGTGACGCGCCCTGAACCGCCTTCGAGATGCCGAAGTCGGTGAGCATCACGCGACCGTCGGCCTCCAGCATGATGTTGGCGGGCTTCACGTCCCGGTGCACGATCCGCCGCTGATGAGCGTGGCCCAGGGCCAGCGCTGCCTCGCGCAGCACTCGGCGAGCCAGATCGATCGGCAGGGGGCCTTCCTCCAGCAGCTGCTCCAGGGACCTCCCTGTGACGTACTTCATCACGAAATAGACCAGTCCAGCCTCGCTCTCGACCCGATAGATCGGAATGATGTTGGGATGGTCGAGCTTGGCCGCCGTCTTGGCTTCCTGTTGGAAACGGGGGATCAACTTGGTGTCGTGAGACATCTCTGGTGGCAGCACCTTGATCGCCACCTGCCGCTCCAGGGCCAGATCCTCAGCCAGGAACACGACCGCCATGCCACCCCGCCCCAACAGGCCGGTGATTTCGTAGCGCCCGGCAAGAGTACGCGCGAGACGTTGCCTCAGCTCATCGGTGGGATCGGGCGG
>DATBSM010000268.1:0-6955 GCA_036559785.1 Gemmatimonadales bacterium | reverse complement strand
CTTGCCTGAGCCGGTGATCCCGGTAATCAGCACCAAGCCGCGGGGACGGAGGGCAATCTCCTCCAGTACCGCCGGCAGATGGAGCTCCCGGACCGACTTGACTTCGTAGGGGATCGCGCGGAACGCGAAGGCGAGCGTGCCCCGCTGCTGGTAAATATTGGTCCGGAACCGGCCCACGCCCGGCACCCCGATGGCGAAGTCCGCCTCCTTCTTCTCCGCGAATTCCTTCACCTGCCTGGGGGTCATGATCTGCTCGGCCAGCAGCTTCAGGTCCTCCGGCTTGACCGGGGGCATCTCCAGGCCCTGAAGCTCGCCGTTCATCCGGACGGTGGGTGGGCGGCCCACCTTGAGCAGGAGGTCCGATGCGTTTTTCTGGACCATCTGGGCGATGGTCTGCTTGAAATTGAAAGTCGAGGTGGGACCGGCGGCGGGCTTGGCCTCAGCCATTCGGATCCACCCGGAACAGGACCTGACCGAACTCGACCGGCTGGGAGTCCTCTACTGAGATCTCACGAACCACCCCGGTGATCTCGGCCTCGATTTCGTTCATGATCTTCATCGCCTCGATGATGCAGACCGTCTGGCCGGCGGTAACCCGGTTGCCGACCTTGATGTACGCCTCGGCGCCAGGCTCTGGAGCCTTGTAGAACGTGCCCACCATCGGCGACCGGATCTCTTTGAGGTGCGCGGGGGGCGCCGCGGGGCGCGCCCCTGCCTCAGGTCGGGTCTGGTCACCGGCAGCCAGGGCCGGCGAGAGAGAGACCGGCATGGGCGCCGACGCCGGCGCCATCGGCGCGGCCGCAGTCCGGGTAATGATTACCCCGGTTCCAAACCAGCCCTTCACCTCGATCGACCCGATTTCCGGCGCCTCGCGCAGTAACTGGGCCAGCCGCTTGACGTCCTTGAGATCGATCGAACGGATCCCGGGAACGTTCTGGAGCAGCTCGGCGAGCTCCTGCATCTCTTTGGGGCTCATACGCGAGTCAGGTACTTATCTTCGCGGCGGTCGACCCGAATCACCTGACCCTCCTCGATAAAGAGCGGGACCTGTACCGTGGCCCCGGTCTCCAGGGTTGCCGGTTTGGTCCCACCGGTGGCAGTGTCACCTCGGACTCCCGGCGCAGTGTGCGTCACGGTCAGCTCGACAAAAGACGGCAGGTCCACCGTGATCACCCGGTCGTTGTGCACCAGTCCCTCGCACTCCATGCCTTCTTTGAGGTACTTGAGCTGGTCCGGACCGATCAGCTCATCGGTCAGCATGATGTCGTCGAAGGTCTGCTGGTCCATGAAGTGGTAGAAGTGCCCGTCTCCATACGAGAACTGCATGGGGCGCCGCTCGAGCCGGACCTCCTGAACCTTTTCGCCCGCGTTGTACGTGCGATCGATAACGGCACCGGTACGTATGTTCTTGAGCTTGGTGCGCACGAACGCGCCACCCTTGCCCGGCTTCACGTGCTGGAAATAGACCATCTGAAAGAGCTGGTTGTCGATCTCCAGGACGAGACCGTTCCTGAAATCCGCGGTAGAGGCCATGTAGTCGTAGAAAGAGAGGTCTAGGGTCAAGGGTCCAGGGTCAATTCGCCGACATCCTCTAGACTCTAGACCCTAGACTCTAGACGAGTTCAAGCAACTCCGTCCTGCCGTCCGAAAGACACTCGGTTCCGTTGGGGCCAAGATAGACATCGTCCTCCAAACGGACTCCGCCCCAGCCCGGAAAATAGACGCCCGGCTCCACAGTGACCACGGCATGCGGCGGCAACGGCGTTTCTGAGGTGGGAGCGAGGCGCGGCGCCTCGTGCACCTCGAGACCAAGGCCGTGTCCCAGTGAGTGGCCGAAAGCATCTCCGAAGCCGCGGCTCGTAATGACGTCGCGAGCCAACGCATCGCCCTCTCGGGCCGGCATTCCGGGTCGCAGGTGCTCGATCGCGCGGCGCTGCGCCGTTTGCACCAGCTCGTGAACCGTGCGTTGCCGATCGTCGGCCCGGGCACCCACCACCATGGTGCGGGTGAGATCGGCGCAGTAGCCGTCCACCTGAGCACCAAAGTCGAGCAGTAACAGGTCCCCGGCAGCAAGCGCCTTCTGGCTGGTTCGCGCGTGAGGCAATGCGGACCGGGCCCCGGAGGCAACGATGGTCGGGAAGGGATGCCACTCACTTCCCCGCCGGCGGAGGGCGCCCTCGAGCATCGCGCCCACCTCGAGCTCGGTCTGACCCACCCGAATACCCGGCAGCACTTCCGCCAGGGCGTCCTGGGCTAGCGCCGCGGCGGCCCGAATCGCCCCAACTTCCTCGGGAGACTTCACGGCTCGGAGACCCTCGATCAGATCGGTAACTGGGACCACCGAGGCGCGGGTGAGCCCGCTGACTCGCTCCGCGTCGCGCACGGTAAGCGAGTGCGACTCGATGCCCAGCCGGCCCGCGGGTCGCGCTGCCAGAACGCGGCCGAGCCGCTCCCATACACTCCGCTGATCGATCTCCACCGTCGCCGCGGCCCCTACCTCCAACGGCGCCTGAGAGGCGTAACGAAAGTCGGAGATCAGGATCGTGGTGTCTTCCCGGACCAGCAGCACCGCGGCGGAGCCAGTGAAGCCGGTAAGGTACCGTATGTTGGGAAGATGGGTGACCAGGAGCCCGTCCAGCCCCTCCACTCCGAGCGCCACTCGCAGCGCCGCCTGCCGCTCCGGACGCCGGTCAGGCGGCACGCAGCCGGCCCATGAGCGCCTGGAGGGCCAGAAGGTAGCTCTGCGGACCGAACCCGGTAACCATTCCTACCGCCAGGTCGGCGATCACCGAGTGCCGGCGTTCCGGCTCGCGGGCGAAGATATTCGACAGGTGCAGCTCAACGAACGGAATCCGCACGGCGAGCAGGGCGTCACGCAGGGCCAGGCTGGAGTGGGTCAGGGCCGCGGCGTTGATCAGGGCGCCATCTGCACGCCCCCGAAGCCCCTGCACCGCCTCGACCAACGCGCCTTCATGGTTGGTCTGGAACCACTCGATCTGCGCCCCCAGGGGCACGGCGGCCTCCCTGACCATGGCCTCGATCTCAGCCAGGCTGGTATGCCCGTAAACCTCCGGTTCCCGCTGCCCCAGCAGGTTGAGGTTGGGGCCGTTGAGCACCGCGATGCGCATTCAGCGCTTCAGGTTCTGCAACCAGGTCTGAAACTGGTCCAAATCATCCTTCCCCGGATCGACGCGCTGCCGCAGCGGCGTGGACCCTTCCCGCTCCGCCCCGAAGAAATCGTCGAATGAGACGGCCCCATCGCCCTTCTGATCAGCTGCGGGCACTGCCGGTGGCGCGGGCAGATTGTCGCCACCTGTTGAACCGGAGGCTCCCGCATCGTGACCTGCATGCGCTGGCGCGGATGCCTCGGCCTCGGATCTGGTTCCTGCGTCGTTATTACGACCCCCCTCAGCCGGGGGACGCGCCGCGAGGAGCGAGTGAAAGAACGAGGCTACCGAGCGGCCCTTGGTCTCTCGGGCAAGGTAGGACCGGCGCGAAACCGGGATGCCGACAGGCTGCACCTCCATCGGTGGTGGCTCGGCAGCCGGCTTGGGCTCCGCGGGGGGCGGAGAGGCATCCTCGGCAACTCTCGGCGCGGGCTCGGGGCGCTTGGCCGGCCTCGGCTCAGGCGGAGCGCTCATGCGCTCTGCCAGGGCCTTGAAGTCCTCGGAGGCATCCGGCACCCGAAACTCGGTATTGCCTGATACATCCAACACCAGATCTTCACTGGTCTCCACTCCGAGTCCGCCGACCGCTTTCAGCGGTGGCTCGAACTCCGCGCTGATCAGCCCGGACACCGGCTGAACCGCTTCCCCGGCATTCGCGGGCTCCTCGGGTTCGGACGCAGAGGCCGCAGGACCCTGCGATTCGTCGGTCACCGCGGCGACATCGTCCCGGGGCGCCGGACTCTCCGCGACCTCCACCTGGGAGCGGGCATTCTCCGACGTGGAAGGGCTCAACTCCAGCGCGGCGACCTCCACCGGAAGCACCTCAGGCGGGGAGATCTCAGGTTCGAGATCGATCACCTCGAGCGTCGCGGCGGCAGCCACGGCAGGCTCGGGGTGGGCTTCGGCTTCCTTCTTCCTGGCCTCCAGGCGTTTCAGCTGTTCGCGCGCCTCGTCGTTGCTCCGATCGACCGAGACCAGACGGCGCAGCCAGTTCTCCGCCTCGCCGAAATGCTCCAGGCGCTCGTTGATGTCGGCCAGTGATTTGAGCGCGATGACGTTCTCGTCGTCGAGACGAAGCACGTGGGCAAACGCCGCCTCCGCAGCGGGGAGGTCACCGAGGTCCTGGTGACAGCGGCCGAGTACGATGCTGGCGGGGATGTAGTTGGGGTGCAGCTCGAGTCCGGCGGTCAGCAATTCGAGGGCCCGAACGACATCTCCGTTCTTACGGTGTACTTCCGCCAGCGGCGCGAAAGTGAGCCCGTGCGGGTTGTCGGCGTACCGGCGCTCTAGTTTTTCGATTTCGCTGGTGGCCATCGGATCCGGTTTTCGAGGGTCAGAAGGGAGTAGGTGAGAGTAGCGGGCGACCCCCGGCGTGTCAACTGGCTAAGCGGAATGGCGCCTTGAGGTTCTGTGCCAGCGCGCTTAGACTTCCTGCTCCTCAGAATACCCCTGGTCGGAGCCCAGATTCATCTATGATGCAAGCCTTTCGCAATGCGGCCAAACCCATCATGGTGGTGGTCGCCTTCACATTCTTTGCCTGGCTGGTTTTGGACCTGAGCGGCATCACCGGCGGCACCGGATTGCTCACCAGCACGTCTGTCGGCAAGGTGAACGGTCAGAGCGTGGATGCCCGCACCTACCAGACCGTCGTACAGCAGTCCATTGACGCCCGGCAGCAGCAGTCTCCGGCCACCCTGGGCCTGGAAGATTACAAGGAGGTTCGGGATCAGGTCTGGGACCAGATCATCCAGGACCGCGTCCTGAACGCCGAGTACCGCCGCCGCGGCATCCGGGTGAGCGACGACGAGATCGTCCAGGCGATCAGGAACTCGCCCCTTGCCGAGTTTCAGAATGTTCCTGAGTTCCAGACCGACAGCCAGTTCGATCTCGGCAAGTACCAGCGCTGGCTCACATCGAGTGTGGCTCAGCAGTATCTCCCCAGCCTGGAAGCCCAATATCGGGGGGAGCTGCAACGGGCAAAGCTGCTGCGGGTGGTTACCGCGGACGTCTACCTCTCCGATCCGGCGCTGTGGGAGCAGTATCGGGACGAGAACGAAACCGTCAAGGTGGCCTTGACCGCCATCGTCCCCCGAACCGTGGTCCCCGACTCAGCCGTCAAGCTCAGCGATGCCGAGGTCGCGGCGTACTACAAGGCCCACCCGGATGAGTTCAAGCGGCAGCGGACAGCCTATCTGAGCTACGTAGCCCTGCCTCGAGCGACCACCGCCGCCGATAGCGCGGCCACCGAAGCCCGTGCGGATTCGGCGCGCAAGGAGATCCTGAGCGGCGCGGCATTCGCCGATGTTGCCCTGCGCGAGTCGGCCGACAGTGCCTCAGCGGCCAAGGGGGGCGACCTCGGTGAATGGACCAGGGGAACCATGGATCCCGCATTCGACTCCGCGGCGTTTGCGTTGCCACTGAAGACGGTATCGAAGCCGGTCCTGTCCCAGTTTGGGTTCCACCTGATCGAGATCACCAGCAGGAAGGGTAAGAAGGCCAAGGGCCGCCACATCCTTTTCCCCATCGAGGTCACCGGCAACCACCGCGACCAGCTCGATGCCCAGGCAGACAGCCTCGAGAGCCTGGCGGCGGAGCGCACTGATCCCGCGGCCCTCGATACCGTGGCCCATGCGCTCAAGCTGACCGTCGGGAAGGCGAACCCGGTCCAGGAGAGAACCAAGGTACAGCTGGGGCAGTTCGTCGTTCCCGATGCCGCGGTGTGGGCCATGGGGGCCAAGCCCGGCGCCACCAGTCCGGTGATCGAGACGTCCTTCGCCTACTACGTATTCCGGCTGGACAGTCTCCACCCAGCCGGAGTGCCTACCCTCGCCGAGATCCGCCCGGCGGTGGAGTACACCGCACGCGAAGCCAAGAAATGGGATCTGGCCCGGAAGATCGCCAAGGATTATCTGAAGCGGGTCGAGGAGGGGAGCACCATGGCGCAGGCGGCCACCGCGATGAGGCTGGCTCACCGTGAGTTCGGCCCGTTCAGCCGGGTCAATCCGCCATTGACCAGCCCGGCCGTGGTGGGCACGGCGTTTGGCCTCCAGCCAGGCCAGCGCAGCGGCATCCTGGATACGAAAGACGGCCTCTACGTCTTGCAGGCCATCACGCACACCAAGGCCGATTCCACCAAATTCGCGAAGGAGCTGGACGAATACCGCGCTCGCGCAGTCAACACCGCACGGCAAGAACGGGTTCGGAGTTATATCGCGGCCCTGCGCAGCGCCGCCAAGATCGTGGACAATCGTGAGAAGGTGCTGCGGACCGGGCCGGCCCAGGATCCGAGCTCGAGCTCATAGCGGAAAGGGTGGGAAAGACGGGAAGGACGGGAAGGACGGGAAGGACGGGAAGGACGGGCAGGGGCTAACAGTCAGAAGGAAACGAAAGGGCGGGAAGTGAGGGGTCACCCTCGCCTCCCGCCCTTCTCTTTCCCGTCCTTCCCGCCCTCCCGTCTTTCCGGCTACTGTGACAGCCGCTTGGGCTCGCCTGACGGCGGCGCCGGCTGCTCGGCCGCATCCGCCTGGCGGGGCGGGAGATTGGCGCGCTGCTCGTCGTTGTTCATGATGGCATCCTGGGTGTCCGAGATACTCCGCTTGAACTCCCGGATCCCCTTCCCGATCGACGAGCCGACCTCCGGCAGACGCTTGGCCCCGAACAGGAGCAGCACGACCAGCAGGATGACCATGATCTCGGTGAAACCGAGGTTACCCACAAGGACCTCCTAGAAAAGCGAACGCGCGATCAGGTACGCCACGAGGACTCCGATCAGGCTCAGGAGGGACACG
>DATBSM010000267.1:0-2529 GCA_036559785.1 Gemmatimonadales bacterium | reverse complement strand
GATTTGCCAAGCTCGGCACTGACGGCCAGAAGGCAATCGAGATTCTCACCGGTGCGGCCACACCGATTCTCGATCGCTGGTTCGAGTCGGAGCAGCTGAAGGTCACCCTGGCCACCGACGCCATCATCGGAGCGATGGCCTCGCCTTCCATGCCGGGTACGGCCTACGTGCTCTTTCACCACGTCATGGGGGAGTGTGACGGCATCCGCGGCGTGTGGGGCTACGTCCGCGGCGGGATGGGCGGGATCAGCAACGCGATCGCCTCAGCCGCGATGGAGGCGGGGGCTGAGATACGCACCAGCTCAGAGGTCAGCCGCATCCTGGTGAAGAACGGAGCCGCAGCCGGGGTCGTGCTCAAGGACGGCACCGAAATTTCCGCGCGCCGAGTGGCCAGCGGAGCGGACGCCCAGGTGACTTTCCTGAAGCTGCTCGGCGGCCAGGATCTGCCCGGCGAGTTCGTCGAAGCGGTGCGCAACATCGACTACAGCAGCGCCAGCCTCAAGATCAACATCTCACTCAGTGAGCTGCCCGATTTCAAGGCGGTCCCCGGTACCACGGCCGGGCTGCAGCACAGGGGCACAATTCATATCTCCCCTACGATGAACTACATCGAGCGGGCCTACGACAGCGCCAAGTACGGCTGCCCTTCCGAACACCCGATTATCGAAGCCACCATTCCGTCGGTGCTGGACGACACCCTGGCCCCCCCCGGACATCACGTCATGTCGATGTTCACCCAATACTTCCCCTATAAGCTGGCGCCCGGCCTCTCGCTCCAGGAAGAAAAAGAGAAGTACGCGGAGCGCTGTTTCGACCTCATGAACGAGTACGCCCCGAACTTCAGGCGCTCGGTGATCGGCCGGCAGGTGCTGGCACCGACCGACCTGGAAAAGCGCTTCGGGCTTACCGGCGGCAACATCATGCAGGGATCCATGTCGCTGAGCAGCCTCTCATTCATGCGACCAGTGCCGGGCTATGCCGACTACCGCACGCCGATTCGTGGGCTGTACATGTGCGGCGCGGCGACCCACCCGGGCGGCGGCGTCATGGGAGCCTGCGGCTACAACGCTGCCCGCGAAATCCTGCGCGATATGCATCGCCGGGCAAAGTCCTGAGGCCGCGTCCTCCGTGCCGAAACACCATCTAACCGTCAGCCAGGGTCTGACCCGACTTCCCAGCCCCGAGGGTGAGCGGTTCGTCGAGCTTTTTCGGCATGGCACGCTGGCGGTAGAGCTCTATGCCCCCCGGGGCGACGATCCCCAGACGCCGCACACCCGGGACGAGGTCTATGTGGTGGCGCAGGGGTCAGGCTATTTCCGGAACGGCGGCGACCGGCATCGGTTCGGAGAGGGCGATGTTCTGTTTGTTCCCGCGCATGTGCCGCACCGCTTCGAGGAGTTCTCCGACGACCTGGCGGTCTGGGTGTTCTTCTACGGTCCCGAGGGGGGGGAGAGCTGATGGAGCGCACGCTCTCCCGCGACTTCTACTTCTCGGAAGAGATCTTTGCCCGTGAGAAGGAGCGCATCCTCTGCCGCGAATGGTTCTGCGCCGGCCGCCAAGAAGAACTGCCCTCGGCAGGTGACTACCGGGTCCTCGACGTTGCGGGGGAAAGCATCCTCGTGGTGCGCACCCGGGACGACACGCTCGCGGCCCACTACAACGTCTGCCGGCACCGTGGATCACGCCTGGTGCCCGAGGGATCTCAGGGATCTCTAGGCGGGACCATTCGCTGTCCCTACCACTCCTGGACCTATGCCCTGGATGGCTCCCTCCGCACCGCTCCCCACCTCGACGAAGACGAGGGCTTCACCAAGACCAGCCTCGGCCTCCACCCGGTGGGAATCGAGAGCTGGGGTGGTTTCTTCTTCCTGAACCTCACGCCGGGTGAAGCATCCAGCCGCAACTATGGGCTCCCATCGCAGCTGGCCGAGGTTCCGGAGCGGCTTCGGAGGTATCCGCTTTCGCAGCTCCGCTCGGGGCGGCAGATCGAGTACGAGGTGCAGGCCAACTGGAAGGTGTTACTGGAGAATTACAACGAGTGCTATCACTGCGGGCCGGTTCATCCCGAGCTGTGCCGGCTGGTACCTGCCTTCAAGCAACGGGGCGGGTCCGACCTGGACTGGGAGCGGGGCATTCCGCACCGGGAGGGGGCCTGGACGTTCACCGAGACTGGAACGACCAATCGCAGGCCGTTCGAGGGGCTCGATGATGATGAGCGCATCCGCCACAAGGGCGAGCTGATCTACCCCAACTTCATGATCAGCCTCTCGGCCGACCACGTCACCGCTTACACAGTCTGGCCCAGAAGTCCGGGGCGCACGCGGGTGGTGTGCGACTTTCTGTTCCATCCCTCCGAGATCGAATCGAGCGACTTCGATCCTTCGGATGCCGTCGATTTCTGGGACCGGGTGAACCGCCAGGACTGGGCCATCTGCGAGAATGTGCAGCGGGGCATGCAGTCCCGGGTGTTCGAGCACGGCTACTACGCGCCGATGGAGAGCGCGAGTCTCGATATCCGCCGGTACATAA
>DATBSM010000266.1:0-17303 GCA_036559785.1 Gemmatimonadales bacterium | reverse complement strand
TCCATGGCGCGGGCCAGGTGCTCACGCAGGCTCTCGGGCGTATCGGCGGCAATCCCGAGGTTGACCGGCTCCCCCCCGGTCTGGCGTACCAGCGCCACCAGTGTGTGAGTATTGCTGCTGGCGATCTTCCGACCGCTGAGGATCTCCTCGGGCTGGTCTACGTCCACGATTTCGTCGCCGCTGCCGAGTATGGCCACCCGCGGCCGGCGGTAGACCAGCGGGTGGGCGACGGCCAGAGAGGCCAGCACCCCGAGCTGGGCAGGGCCGAGCTCGGTCCCGGTGGTAAGCGCGGTACTGCCTTTTCGGATATCCTCGCCGGCCCGCCGGGTATTCACGCCCACATCGCGGTCTTTCACGATCGTAACGGTATCCGCACCCTGGTCGGTGTCCTCCTGGCGGATGACGCTGTCGGCCCCCTCCGGCAGGGGTGCCCCGGTGAAGATCCGGGCGCACTCGCCCGGACCTATCCTGCGGGTTGGAAACTGTCCGGCTGGGATTTGTTCGACCACCCTGAGACGCACCGGGCGCGTTTCCGCGGCACCGCGCACGTCCTCGGCCCGGGCGGCATAGCCGTCCATCGCCGAATTGGTCCAGGCCGGAATGTCGAGCGGGCTCACCACATCCTCGGCCAGGATCCCGTCGAGCGCGTCATCGAGCGGCATGCGCAGGGCCGGCTGGCGCCGCACGTCCATCAGAATCCTGCCGGCGGCGTCGGCGGCCCCGAGGGGACCGCTCACGAGTCGAGCACCAGCGACCGCTCCCAGGCGAGGCCAGCGAGCGATTGGAGCCAGTTAGTGTCGTGGAAGCGGAGGACGGGGCACTCGGCCTGAAAGGTCGGATCGTCGGTGACGATGGCCACCCACTCGGGGGTATTGGGCGCCGAAGCGTCGTAGAGCGGCCGATCGCCGGCCGCCCGGCGGAACACCTCGATTTTCGGGAGGGGGGCGTTCTTGAACCCTTCGGTGAGCACGATATCGGCGCCCTGCATATAACGCCGGGCCAGTCCGATCGGATCGTAGTCGTCGGGGGTTCGCTCGAAGAGCACCCGGAGATCCGGTGAGGCGATGAGCACTCGCTCGGCGCGTCCCTCGTTGAAATGCCGCCAGGTGTCGCTGCCGGCTCGGTCCGCGTCGGCCGGATGGTGCCCGTGTTTGATCGTCATGACCCGATGCCCGCGGCGGGTCAGCTCGCCTATCAGGGCTACAGCAAGGGTCGTCTTCCCGGCATTCTTCCGGCCGATTACGGAGATGATGCGCGTTGGTGCCACAACTGGTCCGCTCTCGCGAGGTCGTCCGCGGTGTTCACGTTGAAGAACAGCAGGTCAGGGTCCGCCAGGGCCCGTACTTCCTCCAGGGGGAGGATACCGACCCGGATCCGGTCATGAAAGCCGATAGCGCGGAGGTTGCCCTCGTCCAGGGAGTCGGAAATGGCCTGCAGACAGGCTGGACCATAGGCGGCGCAGAGCGGTTCTACTCCCCGCCGCCCGCCGCTCTCGGGGAGCATGGCGTCGTGATGATCGAGTCCTTCGGCGAGCGTCCAGACCAGCGATTCGGAGACGAATGGCATGTCCCAGGCTACGCAGACCACCGGTGCCGGTGACTCGATCACCGCGGTGTAGATGCCACCCAGCGCTCCGAGACCGCGCCGGGCGTCGCCCACCGTTCGGAGATCCGGCCGCCAAGTCCCTGCGTCGGGGGCATTCGCCACCAGCAACGGCGGCTGCCCCAGCGCCGCGGTCATTGTCCGCACCAGCCGGTCGAGGATGCGTTCCCCGCCCACCAGCTCGAGTCCCTTGGGTTTTCCCGCGAAGCGGGTGGCTCCGCCGCCGGCAAGAATTGCTCCCTTCACACCGCTGCCCCGCTTCAATACCGTCTCCCCCGGCGCCGTTCGAGCACGACGTCAAAGCCCACCGTCATGCTGAAGAGGTGCTTGAACACGCGCTCGTGCGGGGGAACGAACCCGGCAATCGGAATGGTGGCGGTGACGGCCTGCACACCCGTGATGTTGTCTCTCACCTCCCAGCGAAGGTTATACCCTTTCGCCACTGCCGCTGTGAAGCCCACGCCGAGCGCAAGTGAAGGGTCCACCCGGGAGTTGTGATCGTCCGAGTACACGAACAGGTGCTCGATCAAGCCGGAGTCATTGACGAACTCGCCCTGAGTCCGCAACGAGCTCTGGTTGCTCAAGACCAGACCCAGGTTAATCCTGGCGTAGGGAGAGATGAACTTGCGGCTGTTGAACCGGAACATGGTTCCGCCGGAGAGGATGACCGACGTCGCCGCCTTCGTCTTGCCTTGAATGGATTGACAGACCTCGACGACGTCGCTTTGACCCGATGAAAAGACGTGCCGACATGCGTCCTCGAAGCCCAGCCCGATCAGGAAGGTCTCGACAGTGAGTCCGAAGTTCTCGCCCGGGAAGTAGACCCCCCCGAAGCCCACGGCCAGGGTAGAGCGGATCCTCCGTTCCACCCCGAACGTATCGGCCGGGCTGATGAATTGGACCGCCTGCGGAGAGCTCGACCAGAGCTTGCTTCCCCCCACCGCGCCCAACGAGACTGTAAACACGAGGCTGGACTGATCCTTCGTGGCCTGGCCGGAGGCCGGGGTGGAAAGCGCGCCGGTCCCGCTCAGGGCAGCCAGGAGAACGAGGAGCCTTCGGATGCGCATCAGCCCCCCAGAAATTGATGGTCGACCGCGAGGCACCGGTCCATGACCACCGCGATGCCGGCTGCTTCGAGTTTGCGGGCTACTTCGTCGTGCCGGATACCTTGCTGCATCCAGACCAGCGGCGGATGAATCTCCAGCAGGGCGTCCAGCAATGCGGGGATATGCTCGGAGCGGCGAAAGATGTTGACGATATCGATGGGTCCGGTGGTGGCCGCCGACCGAAGATCGGGATGAACCGGCTCGCCCAGGGTCACGCCGCCCACCGGATGCACCGGTATGATGGTATACCCCGCGCGCTGAAGGTACGCGGCCACGCCGTGACTCGGCCGCTCCGGTTTCCTGCTCAATCCCACCACCGCAATCCGCCGGGCACCGCGAACCAGCTCCGCCAGCCGTGCGCGGTCAGGCACCATCGGGCCGCTCCGCGCCGTGATGCTGCGGATGACCGCTCACTGCGCGTCCCACCAGCACCATGCCGCTTCGCCGCGCGATCTCGACCGCCAGCGTCGAGGGCACCGAGGGCGTGGCCACGTAGGCCAGGCCCGCTCGCGCTGCCTTGAATGCGAGCTCGGCCGAGATGCGGCCGGTCACCAGCAGGCCCAGCCCTTCTACCCCGCGTCCAGCGAGCATTGCCGCTCCCAGCACCTTATCTACGGCATTATGCCGGCCGATGTCCTCGGCATGCGCGATGAGCGGTGAGGCCGCGGCCGGATCGATCAGCGCCGCGGCGTGAATGCCGCCGGTATCCTTGTACCGTTCTCCCTTGGCGAACAGGGCCTTGAACAGGCCGCGAAGCTCCTCTAATGGCGGGGGCCTTCCTCGCGCGGGCTGAGCGACCACGGTAGCGGGGTCTGCCAGGAAGGTGGAGACGGCGCCGCACCCAGAGGCCAACACAGGCCGCCGGCCCTCGGCCTTCACGGCTGCGACGCGGTCCTCCGGCACCTCGGCCCAGAACCCGAGGTCGGTCGCGCAGGGTCGCAGCTGCACCTGAGCGATGGAATCGATGTACCCCTCGCCGTGGAGCCAGCCGATGGCCAGCTCCTCCAGCAGGTCCGGGGTGCACATCCAGGTGACAGCCGGCGTTCCGTTGACCTCGAGCCACACCGGCACCTCCTCGACCACCGCATCCTCGGACATGCGGCCGCCGCGCTTCGAGGGGGGCACTCTGTCAGTCGAGTCCGGTACTGTCGGCATATAGTGTCGTCTCGGTGAGGAAGCCTGCCACCCGGGTCAGAGAGATCGCCATCGTCAAAAGGGCGAGAATGAATAACCCGCGCCCACCTGAACCCACGGACTCACGATCCACTCCTCTCGCACATTCTCGAATAGGGACGGATAGGTCAGCTTCCAGAAGGTTGCCCGCGTCTCTGCCCTCAGGTGGAGCCGATTGGTGAGGAAGAATCGGAATCCCGCGTTCGGAGCCAGGTAGAACTTGTTGCCGAAATCGAACAGCTCATCGGCCGTGCCACCAGCAAGGGCGAGTCCAAATCCGGCACCGATAAAGGGCGCGATTCGATGCCAGCTCTTTCCCCCGGTGATGTTGAACTGGAGCGCGATCTCGACGAACGTGACCGACTGATCTACCGGGCCGCTTACACGGTTTTCTGGCGGCAGAGTCGGATTCAGGATGTAGCGCTTCAGGTTGGCCTGAGCCACGGCGAAGCCGATCTGCAGGGCGCTGGCACTGCGGATGTCGTAGCGTCCGCCGAACACCTCGCCGCGATGCGGTCCCACGTCGACCTGCCCGCCGCCGCCACCGAAGTATCCCCCGGTCACCGTGAAAGTGTGCCCCTTCCTGATGTCCCGAAACGGCGACCGGCTGGGGGAATGGCCGACCTGGGCAAGGGCTACGGTGGGGACGCAGAGCAGCGCCAGCAGGGTCATCCTGGCTTTCATCAATCGCACTCCCTCAGGTCGCGCCCGGTCATCTCCGCCGGCGGCTCGATTCCCATGAGCCCCAGCACCGTCGGCGCCACGTCCCGCAGTGAGCCGGCGGCCCGCAGCGATGGCGCGCCCGCGCGGATGGCCACGAGCGGAACCGGGTTCATGGTGTGCGCAGTGTGAACGCCACCCGTGAGCGGGTCGATCATCATCTCACAGTTGCCATGATCCGCTGTGAGGAGGACGCTGGAGCCGGCCATCTCCGCACTGATGAGCACCCGTTCGAGGCACCGATCAACCGTCTCGACCGCCCGTATCACCGCGGGCAGGACACCGGTGTGACCCACCATGTCCGCATTGGCATAGTTGCAGAGCAGGAAGTCATGCGATTTCGCCTCGATGGCGCGGCAGAGGACATCGGTAACACCGGCGGCGCTCATCTCGGGCGCGAGATCGTACGTAGCCACCCGTTGGGATGGGATCAGACAACGCTCCTCTCCAGAGTACGGCGGCTCAAATCCACCGTTGAAGAAATAGGTGACATGAGGGTACTTCTCGGTCTCCGCGGTCCGGAGTTGCGTGCGGCCCTTGTCGGCCAGGACCTCGGCCAGGATGCGGGCGAGGCTGAACGGAGGGAACGCCTGCGGTATCGCAAAGGTCTGGTCGTACTGGGTCATCGTAACGCAGGATACCTGAGGCCGGTCCCGCACTTCAAAGGCGTCGAAACCGGGCACCGCCAGCGCGGCCACGATCTGCCGCATCCGGTCGCTACGGTAGTTGAAGAAGAACACCCCATCCCCGTCCCGCATGGTCCCCACCGGGACACCCTTCCGCACGTGCACCAGCGGGTGAATGAATTCGTCGGTTTCGCCCCGCTGGTAGGCCGCAAGCACCGCCATGACCGGATGCTCGACCGGGGTTCCACGGCCGTGAACCATGGCATCATATGCCAGCTGGGTCCGCTCCCACCGGCGGTCCCGATCCATTCCGTAGTACCGTCCGGTGAGCGTCGCGATGTCCACCCTGGGGCCCGCAATCCGTCGCATGTCCAGGAGTAGGGTGCGGACCACTTCCGCGCCCAGGGTGGGCGCCGAATCGCGGCCGTCGAGAAACCCGTGGATGGCGATGGATTGAACCTTGTGGCGAATGCCAAGCTCGACGCACGCCAGCAGATGGCGATCGAGGGCGTGGACCCCGCCGGGGCCGAGCAGGCCTACAAGATGAAGGGTGCCGCCGGTCTGCCTGAGGCTGGTGCAGAGCTGAACCAGGGGATCGATCGTGTAGAACTCCCCGCTCTGGATACTCTGGGAGATGCGAACCAGGTCCTGCGGCACCACCCGGCCGGCCCCCAGGTTCAAATGACCCACCTCGCTGTTCCCCATCTGACCCTCGGGAAGACCCACGGCCAATCCGCTCGCCTCGAGCAGAGTCCGTGGGTACGATTTCCACAGCCGGTGCCAGGTGGGGGTAGACGCCAACTCGATCGCATTGCCCTCACGCTCCTGCCGGTAACCCCAGCCGTCCAGGACCACCAGGACCACCCCGGGGGCGCTTTCGTTTGACATGGGTCTCCGCGTGTTCTACAATGCGCCATCGTGATTTACGCGCCGCAATCTAGTCCCGGGCTGCGTTGGCTACCAGCCTGCGCCGTGGCGGTCTTTCTGCTTTTTACGCCTGGCCTCAGGGCTCAGGAGGTGAGGGAGATCTCGACCGCCACCAGGCTTCGGAAGGAGCCCCAAGGAATCGAGCTCGTATCCCTCCCGGCCGGCACATCGGTGGAACCGAAAAGGACCCGGGGCGACTGGCATGAGGTCGTGGTCGAAGGGTGGATCTTCAATCGTTCCACTGAGAGGACCAGGCGCGATGGGTTCGATCTGGTCGTTACCGCCACGAGCGGCGAGAATATCCGGACCTCCCCGAACGGCGAGATAGTGGGCCGGGTGCGCACGGGAACCCTCCTGCGGCAGGAGGAGGTCCGTGGCGCGTGGACCCGGGTAAGTCGCTCGGGTTGGGTCCCCCGGGGGGCGGTCAAGGCTTCTGCTCCCAAACCGGGGGCGTCACCGGCGGCTGAGCCGAACCCCCCGGCACCCGTCGAGCGCAACTTGACCGAACCAGTCGAGTCCGGGGCCTTGCCCGCCCAGACTGCGGCTCCGTCAGCGCCCGTCCCGGTCGCGGCCGACACCGGGCGAGGCCAGGTAGTACGGGAGACGGCGCTGTTTGCGGTACCTGAGGGAGGCCAGTACGGCACGCTCCAGACGGGCGCTCCCGCGCGCGTGGTTGGACGTTCCGGAGACTGGGCTCGGGTGCAGCTCGAGGGCTGGATCCGGGACAGCGATCTTGCGCCGGGCTCAGACATCTCCCTGGGCGCAGTCACCGCGGCCGAGGTGCGAGCCGACCCACCCCGCTACGTCGGTCGAACCGTCGACTGGCGGCTGGAGCTCATTGCGGTGCAGACCGCTGATGAGCTGCGCATCGAGATCCCGAAGGGCCGGCCCTACCTGCTCACCCGGGGGCCGCTGCCCGAGCCGGGCTTTGTGTACGTGACAGTCACCGAGGCGCAGGCCAACGAGTTCCGGTCGCTTCAGGCGCTGCAGGAGCTGACCTTGCGGGTCACGATCAAGGCTCCCCACACCCGTTTTCTGGCCACGCCGGTGGTCGAGCTGGTGTCGAGGGTGGAGTAAGAGTCCCGAGTCAGGAGTCGGGAACTATGAACGACCTTCTCAAACAGCGCATCATCCGCCTGCTCGATGCCTCCAGCGATGAGCGGGGCTACCAGATCCTCGATTTCGTCGAGTTTCTGGACAGCAAGTACGCGGAGCGGTCCCAGCCCGACGGCCTCCTGTCCAAAATCACCGCGACCGTCGAGAACACGATGCGGGCGGGCAAGCTGCCGATCCAGGCCATCACCGGCACCATGGGCCTCATGGACAGCGCGGCGAAAGTCATGAAGGGATTGGCGGCGGCGGGGCAAGCGGTGGTGGATGAGGCCGTCAAAGCGGCCGAAAGCCCGCGTCGGGAGATCGAGCAAAACCCCAAGAATCTGCCCTGATGGCCGCGCCGACCCAGGCTCCTCCGACCACAACTTCCAGCCCTTCAGAGTTCATTCGCGGCATAGGCCCACTTGCCGCGATCTCACTGGTCGTCGGCTCGATGATCGGGTCGGGGATTTTCATCGTATCTGCCGACATCGGACGCCAGGTATCGGATTGGGGGCCAGGCGCCCTCCTGCTGGTCTGGGTCATCACCGGGGCCATGACGGTCACCGGCGCCCTGGCGTACGCCGAGCTCGCCGCCATGATGCCCAAAGCGGGCGGCCAGTACGTCTTCCTTCGGGACGGACTCTCACCCGCCGCCGGCTTTCTCTACGGCTGGACCCTCTTCACCGTCATCCAGACCGGCACCATCGCAGCCGTCGCCGTGGCTTTCTCCCGCTTCCTCGGCGTCCTCATTCCCGGCGTCACGCCCGATGTCTTCCTCCCGCTCGGCCAGGTCCGCCTGCCCGGTGCCGCGGATGCCATTCAGCTCGGCCTGTCGAACCAGCGTGTGGTGGCAATGGTGATGATTGCTGTGCTGACCGCCCTCAACATTCGCGGCGTCAGGCTGGGAGCAGCGATCCAGACCGTCTTCAGCGTGGCCAAGGTCGGAGCGCTCGCGGTCCTGGTGCTGTTTGGCCTCACCCTTTTCCGTCAGCCGGATGTGGCCGCAGTCAACTTCTCCCACTTCTGGGGGACGGGCGACTGGACCCTGGCCGTGCTGTCGGTGATCGGGGCGGCCATGGTGGGCTCGCTCTTCTCCAGTGACGCGTGGAACAACGTTACCTTCGCGGCTGCCGAGGTGAGGGATCCGGTGCGGAATCTGCCGCGCGCGCTGGCAATCGGCACCGGTCTGGTCAGTGCACTCTACATCCTGGCCAACGTGGCCTACCTGAATCTTCTTCCGTTCTACGGCGATCCCAACGGGACCGACGTCCTCGCCCGCGGCCTTCAGTATGCCGCGCAGGATCGAGTCGGTACCGCCGCGGTGGAGGTGGCCCTGGGAGCCGGCGCCGCCGCCATCATGGCGGTGGCGATCCTGCTATCCACCTTCGGCTGCAACAACGGACTGATCCTCGCCGGTCCTCGGGTCTATTATGCCATGGCGCGCGACCGGCTCTTCTTCGAGCGGGCAGGCACCCTTCATCCGGTCTATCGGACGCCGGTGTTCGGGCTCATCGCCCAGGCCTTCTGGGCGATGGTTCTCTGCATCAGCGGCACCTACGGCCAACTGCTTGACTACGTGATCTTTGCGGCCTTGGTGTTCTACTTCCTGACTACCCTGGCTCTCTTCCGACTCCGACGCACCCGTCCCGACCTTCCCCGTCCGGTCAAGGCCTTCGGCTATCCAGTGCTGCCGGCGCTCTACATGGCCGCGGTGGCTGGTCTTATGGTAATCCTGCTCATCTACCGTCCGCTCTATACCTGGCCCGGGCTCCTTATTGTGGCCCTGGGGATCCCCGTTTATCTCGTGTGGCGCCGCGCTTCGACTTTGTGATCCGCGTCGTTGTGAGGGCGCCCTGACCGCCACCAAATTGCCGCCTTCCAGCAGCCCACAGTCGTGGGATTCGAGCCGACTCTAAAGGATCGCCGCTCATGACCGATGTCCTGCGCCAGCCGACCGTCTCCAATGCCCTACTGCCGGAGAAGAGCTTGACCGGGGTTCCCGGCCTCGACAGCGTGATGGGTGGGGGCTACCCCAGTCAAAACCTGTTCCTGGTTGAGGGCGACCCCGGCACCGGCAAGACGACACTGGCCCTCCAGTTCCTTCTGGAAGGAGTCAGAACCGGCGAGAAGGGCTTGTACGTAACGCTGTCCGAGAGCGCCGAAGAGCTGAAGATGGTCGCGGCATCGCACGGGTGGTCGCTGGATGGGATCGAGATCTTCGAGCTCACGCCTGACGAAGAGGCGCTTCGACCCGATGCCCAGTACACGGTGTTCCATCCCTCCGAGGTGGAGCTGACGAGTACCACGCAGGCTATTTTCGAGACGTTCGAGCGAGTAAAGCCTCAGCGGGTCGTATTCGACTCGCTTTCGGAGCTCCGGCTGCTGGCCCGGGATTCTCTGCGTTACCGGCGCCAGATCCTCGGCTTCAAGCATTTCTTCACCCACCACCGCTGCACCGTCCTGCTGCTCGACGACCGCACCGGGGAGGACACGGACCAGCAGCTGCGAAGCCTGGCGCACGGCGTACTGCTGCTGGAGCAGCTCGCGCTCGACTATGGAGCGGAGCGGCGGAAGCTCCGGGTGGTCAAGATGCGCGGGGTACTGTACCGCGGCGGCTTCCATGATTACACCATCAAGACCGGCGGCCTCGTGGTGTTCCCGCGCCTGGTAGCGGCAGAGCACCACACCCCGTTTGATCGAGGCACGGTGCTCAGCGGCGTCGGCGAGCTGGACACACTGCTCGGCGGGGGTCTCGACACGGGAACGAGCTCGCTGATCATGGGCCCGGCCGGGTGCGGAAAGACCATCCTGGCCACGCAGTACGCCTGTGAGGCGGCGGGCCGGGGGGATCACGTGGCGTTCTACCTGTTCGACGAGCGGCTCGGCACCTTCCTCGATCGAGCGGACCGGCTTGGAATGCCAATAGGGAAATACGAGCGCGAAGGAAAGCTCATTATCAAGTCGATCGATCCGGCCGAGGTCTCACCCGGTGAGTTCGCCCACATCATTGTCGAAACCACCCTCCGCGAAGGCACCAAGTTCGTCGTCATTGACAGCCTGAACGGGTACATCAACGCCATGCCGGACGAGCGGCTCCTCGACATCCGCCTGCACGAACTGCTGAGCTATCTTGCCCAGCGTGGGGTAACCACCCTGCTCACCCTCGCCCAGCACGGCCTCTTTGCTTCCTCGAGCAGCCAGGCCGAGGTGAGTTATCTCGCGGACAGTCTTCTTGTGCTTCGGTTCTTCGAGGTCTCGGGCGAGGTGCGCAAGGCTATCTCGGTGCTGAAGAAGCGGAGCGGGCCCCACGAGCTGACCATTCGTGAATTTCAGGTCACTAACTCCGGTGTCCGGGTCGGCGAGCCGCTCCGGGAATTTCAGGGGGTACTCACCGGGGTGCCCGACTACGTCGGGCAGCGCCAGCCGCTATTCGCAGCGGAGGGATCCGGCCGCAGTGGAGAGTGACGGAGCAGAGCAGGTGCAGTCCGGGGATGAGGTCCTCCTCCTCGCACCCACGGGGCGGGATGCCGAGCTGTTGGTCTCAATGCTCTCACAGAATGGCTTCGAGGCACGGGCCTGCCCCGACATGGCGGCGCTCTCAACGTCGATTCAGGACGGGGGGGCCGTCGCGGTGGTGGCCGAGGAAGCTCTGGGCGGCACTGCCTCTGAGTGTCTCAACGCCACCCTGGCCGCCCAGCCGTCCTGGTCGGACATCCCCCTCATCATCCTCCTCGGAAGCGGCGCGACCCTGGCCTCCAGCCGGGCCCTGCTTTCCCGCTTCGGGCGCCACGGAAACGTGACGCTCCTCGAGCGGCCGGTGCGCACCGTAACGCTGACCAGCACCGTTCAGGCAGCGCTGCGGGCTCGCCACCGCCAGTACGAGGTGCGCGATCACCTGGAGCAACGGGCCCTGGCTCAAGCGGCGCTGGAGCGCAGCGAGTCCCGCTACCGCTCGCTCGCACTCGCGTCTGCTTCGGTCGTCTGGACCAGCAACGACGAGGGTGTCTTCGTGGGAGACGGCACCACCTGGGCGGCCTTCACCGGACAGAGCCCGGCCGAATACGAGGGTTGGGGCTGGCTCGATGCGATCCACCCCGAGGATCGGGAGCCCACCGCTGCCTCCTGGCGCAGAGCCGTGGAGCGAAAAGAGGTCTACTACGCTGAATACCGTCTCCTGCGCCATGACGGCCAGTACCGGCGGGTAACCTCGCGCGGGGTTCCCGTGCTGGGTGCTGATGGGCCCCTGATGGAGTGGGTGGGGGCCTGCACCGATGTCGAGGACGACCGCAGGGCCGCCGATCATCTGCGCCAGGCGCAGCGGATCGAGGCCGTGGGAAGCCTTGCGGGCGGCCTGGCCCACGAGGTCAACAACATGATGACCGCCGTCATCGGATTCGGCGGGTTCGTCCTCAAAGGTTTGCCCGAGGACCACCCAAACCGGTCGGACGTAGCAGAGATGGTGAAAGCGGCCACTCGTGCGGCGGGAGTCACCCGGCAATTGTTGGCTTTCACCCGCCAGCAGGTACTTCAGCCCACGGTGCTCGATTTGAATCTGGTGGTTACCGACCTCACCCGCATGTTGAGCGGCTTCCTCGGCGCCGACGTCGACCTCCACGTGCGGCTCGATCCCGGTACGGGCCGGGTGCGGGCCGACCGGGGACAGCTGGAACAGGTCATCATCAATCTGGCGCTGAACGCGCGTTACGCCATGACCTCCGGCGGACGGCTGACGCTCGCGACCAGCAGCGTAACTCTGGACGATGGCTACGCCCGTCGGCACCCGGGCACAGTGATACAGCCGGGTGATTATATCGTCCTGAGCGTCACCGATAATGGCGCCGGTATGGACCCCGCCACCCGCACCCGCGCCTTCGAGCCGTTTTTCACCACCAAGCCGGTGGGACAGGGTACCGGCCTCGGCCTCTCGACGGCGTACGGTATCGTCAAGCAATCCGGCGGGTACATCTGGCTTTATAGCGAGCCCGGCCACGGTACGTCGGTGAAGCTGTACCTGCCCCGGGTTTCCGACCCTCTCAGCCGTCCCTCGCGCCCCATCGCCGCTCCCCGAGGCCAAGGCGAAACCATTCTGGTGGTGGAGGACGAGGAGGCGGTCCGCACGCTCGCCCGACGAACCCTGGAAGAGGCGGGCTACGAGGTGCTGGAGGCGGCCACCGGCCGGGAGGGGTTAAAGGTGCTGCTGTCTGCTCCGGTGGACATGGTGCTGTGTGACGTGATACTTCCGGAAATGAGCGGCCACGAGCTTGGTCGGCGTCTGGTGGTGATTCGCCCCGAAGTCCCCATCCTCTACATGTCCGGGTATCCAGGACTCGATGTCGCCGAGCGCGGGTTGATCGCACACGACGCGCCCTTCATCGAGAAGCCTTTCACAGCTGCCAGTCTTGCTCAGTCGGTGCGCGGGCTGCTTACGACCAACGGCCGCAGCTCAAAGGAAGAGCCCGCCCAGCCATAATCGCTTGATTTCGTCTCAAACGACCGCTACTCTTGGAGATGGATCGATCAATCCCAGGCCCGCCGACCGCCCACTTCTGGTGCCGGTGGGCCGTCTTGCATATGAAAGGGGCGTCCCGCCACCCCGCCCCGCCCGGCCGCGCATGAGCGTGATTCGACCCAAACTCGGCCTCACCTTCGACGACGTACTTCTCGTGCCCCGGCACTCCGCCGTCCATCCGCGTGAGGTTTCCACCGTCACCCGTTTCACCCGCAGCATCTCCCTCAACATTCCGCTGGTCTCCGCCGCCATGGACACCGTCACCGAGGCGGATATGGCAATTGCCATGGCTCGGGCCGGGGGAATCGGTGTGCTGCACAAGAACATGACCGTTGAGCGCCAGGCCGCCGAAGTGGATCGGGTCAAGCGCAGCGAGAGCGGGATGATCCTCAACCCGATCACGCTGGGTCCCGACCGGCCGCTGCGCGAGGCGTACGCGCTGATGCGGCGCTTCAAGATCTCCGGCGTCCCCATCGTCGACGGGCAGGGCCGCCTGGTGGGTATCATCACCAACCGCGACCTCCAGTTCGAGCGCAACCTCGAGCAGCCCATCGGCGATGCGATGACCAAGGACAAGCTCATCACCGCGCCGGTGGGCACCGGGCTCGACGAGGCCGAACGAATCCTCGCACGACACCGGATCGAGAAGCTCCCCGTAGTGGACGCCAAGGGCGTGCTCAAGGGTCTGATCACGGTCAGGGACATCTTCAAGCGCCGGGAACATCCCAACGCCAACAAGGATCAGCACGGCCGGCTCCGGGTTGCCGCGGCGGTTGGCGGCGGCCCCGATGCGCTGGCGCGGGCCAAGAACCTGGTGGGTGCCGGCGTGGATGTGATCGTGGTGGACTCGGCCCACGGGCACAGCGAAGGCGTGCTTACCACCGTGGACCAATTGCGGGAGGCGTTTCCCGACGTGCAGCTGGTTGCCGGGAATGTGGCCACCGAGGCCGGTGCACGTGAGATGGTCCGCCGCGGGGTCGACGCGGTCAAGGTCGGGATTGGTCCGGGCAGCATCTGCACCACCCGGGTGGTCACCGGGGTGGGCGTGCCCCAGGTTACCGCCATCCTCGATTCCTTGCGCGGGGCCGACGATGTGCCGATCATCGCCGATGGCGGCGTCAAGTACTCTGGCGACGTGGTCAAGGCGCTCGCCTCAGGGGCATCCTCCGTCATGATGGGCTCCATGCTGGCGGGCACCGAAGAGAGTCCCGGCGAGTCGGTCCTGGCCGAGGGGCGCCGGTTCAAGATGATCCGCGGCATGGGCAGCCTCTCAGCCATGCAGGACGGCTCCGCCGATCGATACTTTCAGGAAGGCGAAATGGCCGCGTCCAAGATGGTGCCCGAGGGTATCGAAGGGCGGGTACCGTACAAGGGTCCGGTGTCGGACGTCCTCTATCAGATGGTGGGCGGTCTGCGCAGCGGTATGGGATACTGCGGGGTGAGCACCATTCCGCAGCTTCAGTGCGACGTCGAAATGATTCAGATCACCACGGCTGGTCTGCGGGAGTCGCACCCGCACGACGTGACGATCACGCGAGAAGCTCCAAACTACAGCGCCTGAAAAACCGGTTCTCCGCCGCACCCTGCTCGACGCATCATCAACTCGAGGTGACCGTCGTATGAATTTGTGGGCCACCAAGTCCATAGCTGAACTCCGTGCTGAGGCCGAAGCCACCGGGGAGGGCTCGCTGCATCGCGCACTCGGCGTCGTCAACCTGACCATGCTGGGCATCGGTGCGATCATCGGGGCCGGAATCTTCGTGCTGACCGGCATCGCCGCCGCGCTGCACGCGGGCCCGGGGGTGATGCTGTCGTTCATCGTCGCCGCGATTGCCTGCGGACTGGCCGGCCTCTGCTACGCCGAGATGGCCAGTACCGTCCCTGTGGCCGGCAGTGCGTACACCTATTCCTATGCCACCATGGGCGAGTTCATCGCCTGGATCATCGGATGGGACCTGGTGCTGGAATACGCGATGGGAGCGGCCACCGTGGGGGTGGGCTGGTCGGGGTATCTTGTGAGCCTGCTCGACTACTTCGGGCTGCACCTTCCCACCGTGATGACCTCGGCTCCGCTGCGCTGGTGCACCTCTGCCGACGTGACCAACAGCGTTGCCACCTGTGTGCAGGAGGGCTGGAACAAGACCGGCTCGCTGTTCAACCTGCCGGCGGCGTTCATCGTGCTGGTCGTCACCACGATTCTCGTGGTCGGCATCAAGGAATCGGCCAAGGTCAACAACCTGATCGTGGTCCTGAAGCTGGCCGTGGTTCTGCTCTTCATCATTTTCGGGTTGCAGTACGTGAATCCTGATAACTGGAAGCCGTTCATCCCCCCGAACACCGGCGCCTTCGGCGAATTCGGATGGAGCGGGGTGTTCCGGGGCGCGGGGCTGATCTTTTTCGCCTACATCGGTTTCGATGCGGTGAGCACCGCGGCGCAGGAGGCCAAGAACCCGCAGCGGGACATGCCAATCGGCATTCTCGGCTCGCTGATTGTCTGCACGATTCTGTACGTGCTGGTGGCGCTCACACTCACGGGCCTGGTTCACTACTCCGAGCTCAACGTGGCCCATCCGGTGGCCTATGCGGTGGAGCGCATCCGCCAGCTTTCCTGGCTCCGGCCGCTCATTACCCTGGGCGCCGTGCTGGGTCTGGGCTCGGTAGTGCTGGTGATGCTCCTGGGACAATCCCGGGTGTTCTATGCCATGTCGCGGGATGGCCTGATCGGCCCCTGGGCCGGCAAGGTGCACCCCCGTTATCGCACTCCCTACCTGTCGACCATCTACGTTGGGGTCATCGTCGCGTTCATCACCGCGACGTTCCCGATCCAGATTCTCGGCGAGCTGGTCAATATCGGTACGCTCCTGGCGTTCGTACTGGTCTGCATCGGTGTCTGGGTGCTCCGCCGGAAGCGGCCTGACCTCGATCGGCCGTTCAAGACCCCCCTGGTGCCGCTGGTTCCCATCCTGGGCGTCCTCGCTTGCCTGGGGCTGATGGCAACGCTTCCGGGTGACACCTGGCTCCGGCTCCTGGTTTGGCTGGCCATTGGCTTCGCGATCTACTTCGGTTACGGACGGAAGCACAGCCGGCTCCAGCAGGAGCGCGAAGGAGTCTCCTTCCGAGGGAAGCCCGTGAAATGATTGGGGGAAATTAGGATTCTCACCATTGGGTGCTGGTCCCGTTAGTATTGGGGGATGCCCCTTTCCCTGTCCCCCGAGAAGGCCGCCCTGGCCCGGGAGTTTGCCGCGGCCCTCAAGCCGGGGCAGCGCGTTTGCATCACTACCCATGTAAACCCGGATGGCGACGGGATCGGCAGTGAAGTCGGACTGGTGCACTTCCTCCGGGTCCAGGGCATAGACGCAGTCATCACCAATCCGAGTCCGACGCCGCAGCGTTTCAACTTCCTCTTCGATGACCTGCCGGGTGTCGATCGATCGGGTGAAGCGGTGAAAGAGCTTCGCCGTGCCGATCTGATCGTGGTGCTCGACATCTCGGACCTCACCCGGCTCGGGATGCTCATCGAGACGGTGCGGCAGCGGGGCGTGCCAGTCGCCTGTGTGGACCACCACGTGAGCGTGGGGGTCCTGCCTCCTGGCCCCCGGTATGTGGATGCCAATGCCGCCGCCACCGGCGAGCTGGTTTACGAGTTGGCCAAGGGGAACGATTGGCCGGTCACGCAAGCCGCGGCCCGAGCGCTCTACGTCGCCATCCTGACCGACACTGGCGGCTTTCGATTCAGCAATACTCGCCCCAATACCCTCCGAGTGGCCGCCGATCTGCTCGAGACCGGTGTCGACCCCGAGCAGATCTACCTCGAGGTGTACGCCCGCGCGCCAGAGGGACGGCCCAGGCTCTTCGCCGAGGCGCTCCAGACGCTGGTGGTGGAACCAGAGTATGGACTGGCGTGGGTCACTGTGCCTCCAGGGGCCATCGAGCGGCTCGGCGTGTCGTCCGACGATCTCGATGGCGTCGTCGAGTTTCCCCGCTCTATTGAAGGAGTCAGGATGGCCCTGCTCTTCCGGGAGATTTCCCAGGGCAGGGTCAAGGTGTCGCTCCGGTCGGTGGGCGACGTGGATGTCGCGGCCTTTGCGAAGCCGTATGGTGGGGGTGGCCATACCAAGGCGGCCGGGTTGTCGCTGACCGGCTCGCTCGCCGAGGTCCAGGCCACGGTCCTGAAGGCGGCCCGGGAGTACCTGGGGGGGAATGGGGGAGCCAGGAGCTAGGAGCGACGAGCTCTGCTGGCTCCAAGCTCCCAGCTCCCAACCCATCTATATTCCGACCAAGGTACTAGGAATTCCTCGACTAACGGCACATGGATACCATCGACCGAATCGAACGCACCCTCGATACCCTGCGCCCCTACATCGCCTCCCATAAGGGGCACGTGGAGGTGGTGGATTTCGACGAGCAGGATGGCACTCTCCTTCTCCGCCTCGGGGGCACGTGTCACGGCTGCGCGGCTTCCTCGGTTACCCTGAAACAGGGGATCGAGAGCAGGTTGCGGGAGATGGTTCCAGAAGTGAAACAGGTGCAGGCGGTCTAGTGCCC
>DATBSM010000265.1:0-5130 GCA_036559785.1 Gemmatimonadales bacterium | reverse complement strand
TAGTGGAAGGTCGGGATCTCTGGAACCGCCGCACGCAACGGCGCCGACCAGGATCAGGACCAAAATAGAGTGAGCCATTGGTACACCTCCGAAGTGAAGACTCAGGCGATCGCGGCCCGTGCTGCCTCCAGCGCTCGCGCAATACCCTCCGGCGGGATGTCCAGGTGGGTAACCGCTCGGACAGTGGTGGGTCCGAGTACGCTGAACCGCACGCCATGGCTCGATAGGGTGCGGGACGCAAAGGCATCTCCCGAAAGGCCGCTGCGGGTCACATCGAAGATCACGATGTTGGTCTTCACTCGCTCGGGCAGCAGCGTCAGCCCGGAAATCTCGGCCAGGCCGAAGGCAAGCCGCCGGGCGTTGTCGTGATCCTCCGCCAACCTGTCAACGTGATGCCGGAGGGCAAAGACGCCGGCTGCGGCAATGACGCCGGCCTGACGCATGGCGCCTCCGAAACGCTGCTTGAAGCGCCACGCCTCCTCGATGAAGTCGCGCGAACCCGCCAGCACCGCGCCCACCGGCGCCCCGAGTCCCTTGCTGAGGTCGATCCAGACTGAATCGCACGGCGCGGCAAAGGCTCGTGCCGCGGTTCCACTGGCAACCACGGCGTTAAAGAACCGGGCCCCGTCCATATGCGTTGCCAGCCCGCCCGTATGCGCGGCGGCACAGACCTCCTCGATCTGGGACAGAGGCCAGCACCTGCCTCCAATGGAGGCGCTGGTCTGCTCGATCGAGACTACCCTTGTCCTGGGCATGAAGTGCACAGCCGGCCGGATGGCAGCCGTCACCTGAGGGCCGGTGTAGAAACCGTCAGGGCCCGAGAGTGGACGGAAGACCGCGCCGATCAGGGCGGCCGCTCCGCCCGCTTCGTACAACAGGGGGTGCGCCAGCTCCTGGAGCAGGATCTCATCCCCCGCGCGGCAGTGAACGGCGAAGGCCACCTGATTGCACATCGTGCCCGAGGGAAGAAAAAGCGCCGACTCCTTGCCCAGGATGTCGGCGACCATGTCCTGCAGCATATTGACGGTGGGATCCTCGCGTTGCTGCTCGTCCCCGACCTCAGCCTCGAACATGAACCGGCGCATGGGCGCCGTCGGCCGGGTGACCGTATCGCTGAACAGGTCGACCGTCACCACTCCATCATCTCGATTCTCCGGAGGCCAAGCCGCAAGGAGGTGATCGTGGCGGCCAGGCAAATCAGCACCACCAGTGCTCCGGTGCCGACCAGTTGAGCGGTGATGCCGACCGGCTGCTCGGCATAGCGTTGATCCCGGAGATAGTCCGTCACCGGCCCTGCCTCGATCACGATGATCAGTGCCAGCAGACAGAGGCCGCTCATCATGTAGACCAGGCCGCCGAAGCTGGTGGGGATCTGTGCCGCGTTCTCGGTTCCGAATTGCGGATAGAGCGCGCCGAAGGACAGTGCCAGCGCGCTGACGGCCAGGGTGTAGAGCACGATGGTGCCGAGGGCCACGACCATCATGAAGCCGCTCACGTGCAGGAGCCAGTTGGTGAAGACCGTAATGATCACTGCCAGGAGGAGAAGTGGGATCGTCCCCAGCCAGTACTTGCTCCAGAGCATGGCTTTCGGGTCGAGCGGACTGGAGCGCAGCAGCCACATCTGGCGGCCCTCCAGCGAGATGGCAGGAAAAACGAACCGCGCCGCCACCGCCGCCAGGACAAAGCCGGCCAGTCCCAGGTTGAGGAACGAGATGAGGGTCACCAGGCGGAACGGCACCCGTTCACCGGAATGAAGAGGGAGTGACCTGATGTTGAAGAGATACACCATGAGGAGCACGGCCAGGAGAATGAGCTGGCTCCACTGGGTGTTATCCCGGAAGAACAGGCGCAGATCCTTAAGGATGAATTCGCGTCGCGAGGGCGGCAACGAGCGGAGCATGCGGGACAAGGGTCCGCGGAGCGGCCGCCGGACCTTCCGCTCGGCACCTTCTTGCGCCTTGGAGAAGCCGAGGGCGTACAGTCGTCCGTGGAGCGCGGCCCCAAGAGCCACCGCGACTGCGGCCGCCCCCCAGAGTTTGACCACTGGCCAGGGGTCAGCCACACGGAGCAGCCAATTCATCACCATGGAAGCGGTCCATTCGCTGGGCAGGAACGCGCTGGTCGGCGTGCGGAGCACCGCTAGGTAGTCCACGAGATTCCTGAACCCCTCCGGCTGGGCCAGCTGCTCGGGGCGCAGGAACCGCAGGCTCACCAGCACGATCACGACCGCCCCGGTGGCAATCAGGCCGAGCAGCTCGCGGGTCCGCCGGGCGGGAAACACATTCACCAGGAACAGCGTGAGCGCCGTGCCCACGACCGCCGGCAGTATCAAATACGGGATGAAGGCTGCTAGCGCCACGAAGGGATAGAGGAATCCGCCCCTATAGACGATCCCATAGGCCGTGAAGATCGGCAGCGCGAGCAGCGCCACCATCCAGGAGGAGTGCACCACCGTCTCCGCCAGCTTGGCCAGGTAGAGTCGAACCCCACCCACCGGAGCGGCGACGAGTAGGTCGAGGTCCTTGGCGAGGAAGAAAGTCGAGAGCGCGGTGATGATGTTCGACAGCAGCAGAATGGTCAGGAACGCGAGCAGGATCACATCCAGCACCTTGCCGGCCATCAGGTTGCCGATCTCGTCCACGCTCCGGAAGTAGCGCAACACCCGGAAGGCAATTCCGAAGACGGCTACCCAGAAGAGCAGGGCGATGAACCCGAGGAGCAGGAAGCGGGCACGTGAATCAGTGCGCTCCTCCCGGGAACGTACCAGCGCGCTCCGCCATTTGGGCGTGAGGAGAGTCCACAGCCGCGGCTGTACCGGGGAGGATCGGGACATCAGATCAAGCGTCGAGGATGGTGTCGAGCTGATGATCTCGCATGCCGCCGGTCAGTTTGAGAAAGACGTCTTCCAGCCCGAGATCTTCGGAGGAGGTCTGTTCCTGCAGCTCCGACATATTGCCCGAGGCGACGATCTTGCCGCCGTGAACGATGGCAATGCGGTCGCACATGGTTTCCGCCACCTCGAGCGTGTGTGTGCTCATGAGGACGGTACCGCCGCGGTCCACGAACTGACGAAACAGGTCCTTGAGCAGCCTGGCGCTCCTCGGGTCGAGACCCACCATCGGCTCATCGACGACGATTACTTCCGGCCGATGCACCAGCGCGCCCGAGATGATCAGCTTCTGGCGCATTCCGTGGCTGTAGGACTCGGTGAGCTCGTTCTTCCAGCGGCTCAGGTCGAAGAGCTCGAGCAGCTCGTCGATCCGGCGTTCCACCACCGGGCCCTGCTGGCCGTACAGGGCGGCCGCGAAACGGAGAAACTCCGCGCCGGTCAGCTTGTCGTACACGAAGGGGCGGTCAGGAATGAAGCCGAGCCGGGCCTTGGCTTCGAGCGGCCTGCGGTTGATGTCGATCCCGCCGACTTCGACCGTACCGCTGGTCGGCCGGAGGATGCCCGCGATCATGCGAAACGTGGTGGTCTTCCCGGCGCCGTTGGGGCCCAGGAATCCGAAAAGCTCCCCGCTGGGGACAGCGAGATCGATCTTGTCGACTGCGGTGAACCGGCCGTAGCGTTTGGTGAGCTGGTGCAGTCGAATCACGAAAACCTCCGTACAATGGCTTCGACCAGGGCGCGATCCGCGTCACGGTCGACAACGATGTGCAGCTCGGTGGGGAATCCCTTCGGCTCGGCCGGGAACGTCTCAACCAGAAGGGTCGCCGCCTCTTCCACCGTCAATCGGCCCGAATCCGCCCCTACCAGCGGGGAGGCGATGGTACCCAGCTCCCAGTCAGTGGCCCGCTGCCAGGCTGAAACGAGGGCCCGGCGCACAATCTCGCGTCCGGTCTTGGATTCCTGGTCCTGGACCACGACGTGGAGCACGAATGGGGCCGCCAGATCTCCGCTGCCGGTTACCACGGCAGCACCCGCTTTGAGGGGGCTGGCCACTTTCCGCTGCTCGGCAAAACGCGGGCCCGCCCTCTCATCGAGGCTGGCTATCGCGGGGGAGGTGGGGCCAAGGCTCTCGGTGGCGGGACGGAGAATGGCGTCGGCTTGGCTGAGCGCGAGATCGTCTACGATCACGCTGATCACAATCGGGCGAGCTCGCGGCAGCGGCGGTACATATCCTGGGCCTCCTCCGGCAGACTCAGCCGGTCGAGGACCCTGCCCATGAGATGGTATGCCTTGGCATCATCCGGGGTTACCTGGAGCGCTCGCTCCAACGCGGAACGGGCGCCGGGGAGGTCACCCAGCTGGTTGAGACATTCCGCGAGGTAATAGTAGCTCTTGCCGTTGTCCGGTTGGAACTCCAGTGCGCGGTGAAAGGAAGCTGCAGCGTCTTGCACCAGACCGCGTCGCCACAGCAGCAGGCCGAGCTCGAACTGGGCGGGAGCGTGGGAGGGATGGAGACGGAGCACGCGCCGAAGATCCGTCTCAGCCTCCCGATACCGTTGCAGCCGGCCAAGAATGGAGCCGCGCTGAACCAGAAACTCCGTCTGGTCCGGGTTCCGGCGCAGTCCCTCCGTCAGCACGTCGACTGCGTCGGACGCTTCCTCGAGCCGGTCCAGGAGGCGCGCCAGGTGTTGCCGCGCCTCCACATGCTCGGGCTCCATCTCCAACAATTCGCGGTACGGGCGAACCGCCGACCCGGGAAGCGGACCGTTCGCCAGATCATCCGCCTGCTGTAGCCGCCGCTCGGCCGCACTCTGATCCCGCTGCGGCGGCACTGGTGCCTTCTTCGGTGCCGCCGAGTCACCCGGCAATTCATCCGGCCGGTCGGGTCCGCTGGTCGGGTCAGGGTGGGGAGATGGCATTAAGGCCAGGAGTCAGGAGCTAGGAGCTGGGAGCTGGGAGCTGGGAGCTAAATGGTTCCTTTATGGTAGACAACGAAGCAGGGAACTGGAAGGCACGCCCTCGTGGCGGCTGCGTAGTCCAAGCTCCCAGCTCCAAGCTCAAAGCCATCCGGTTGACCTGCCTCACGATCTTCGGGTACCTTTCGGGGCTATGGCTCAGGAATTTCTGGTGGTGCGCGGCGCCCGCGAACACAACCTCAAGAATATTTCCGTCTCGATCCCCCGGAATCAGCTCACCGTAATCACCGGGCTCTCCGGTTCGGGGAAGTCGTCGCTCGCATT
>DATBSM010000264.1:0-5205 GCA_036559785.1 Gemmatimonadales bacterium | reverse complement strand
CCTTTACCGAACGGACCTCGAGGCGCCGCCCCATGGCGAGGACTATCGAGTCCAGCCCCGATCGCAGAGACACGACGGTGGTGGTCACGTTGCCGTCGAATGCGATGGCATTCCAATCGAAGTTGGCGACTTCGATCCGCTGGTGAATGAGATCGAAGTCGTGGGAGGGCGTGTCGCGGCCGCTGAGGATGCGCTCCGCGTTGGATATCTGGGCTAAGAGCGGAGCAGATTGCAACCACATCGCAGCGACCAGCCAGATTCCTCGCTGCGCTCGGAATGACACCTTCATCACAGCGACAGCGTTAGTTGGGCGAGGGGGGCGAAGGTGAGACGATGGTGCCGGGTGGGGCCAAGCGCCTGCAGACCTTCCTGGTGTTCCTCGGTGCCGTAGCCGACGTTGGTGTGCCATCCGTAGCCGGGATAGCGCGCCGCGAGGCGGTGCATGAGAAGGTCGCGCACGGTCTTGGCGAGGATGGCGGCGGCCGAGATGGACTGGCAGCGCGCGTCGCCATCTATCAGTGCCTCGTGGGGATAGCCGATTTCGGGCAGAGGAAGACCGTCAATCAGGATGCGGTAGGGGCGTGCCAGAACGTTGCGGCCGATGAGCATGGCGATAGCGCGCCGCATGGCCATCGCGGTGGCTACCCGGATGTTGAAGCGATCGATCTCATGCGCCGAGGCCGCGCCGATTCCAAACGCCACCACCCGCCCCCGGATCCGCTCCGCCAGCCGGGTGCGCTTGCTGGCCGGGAGAACCTTGCTGTCGCGCAGTCCGCGCACACAGGAGCAGCCGGTGGGAAAAACGACGGCCGCGGCCACCACCGGTCCTGCCAGGGGGCCACGGCCAGCCTCGTCAACGCCGACGAGGAGATGCTCCTCAGCCCAGACGGCCCGTTCGCGGACCAGTGTTGGGCGAGGGGGCATCGACTCAGGTCTCGCGCTTTTCCTTGATCCGCGCAGCCTTGCCGCTCAGGGCGCGCAGATAATACAGCTTGGCGCGGCGCACCCGCCCCCGGCGGACCAGGTCGATGGAAGCGATCGTGGGACTGTGGATCGGGAAGAGGCGCTCGACCCCAACACCCGCGGAGATCTTCCGGACTGTGAAGGTCTCGCTGATCCCGCCGCCCCGCTTGGCGATGACCATGCCCTCGAACGCCTGCAGGCGCTCCTTGTCACCTTCGCGAACCCGGACCATGACCCGGATGGTGTCCCCCGGATCGAATGCAGGAATGTCCGTGCGCAAGCCCTCACGGGCCACCTCTGCTAATCGCTCCATGATCCCATCCTCCGCGCCGTCCGGCGCCCGGTGAACATAAAAACTGGTACGATCTTAGTACTGCGGCCCCGATTTGTCATCCGGGTGACTACTGTGTCACCCCTCGTGCTTCTCCCACAAATCCGGCCTCCGCTCGCGGGTCAGCCGCTCCGACTCCGCCTGGCGCCAGGCCTCGATCTCCGCATGGTTACCCGATCGAAGCACCTCGGGCACGTCGAGCCCCCGATACGCCGGCGGGCGGGTATAGCTTGGCGGGCTCAGAATCCCGTCGTAGTGCGAGTCGGCGCTGGCCGACTCATGGTCGCCCAGGGCGCCCGGCAGCAACCGCACCACCGCATCCACCACGCAGAGCGCCGCGGGCTCGCCCCCGGAGAGAACGAAGTCGCCGATCGACAGCTCCTCGGTGGCCAACCCCTCAGCCACTCGCTGATCGACGTCCTTGTAGTGCCCGCACAGCAGGGTGAGTCGCTCGCCCAGCGAGAAGCGCACCGCATCGTCGTGGGTGAAGCACCGGCCCCGGGCCGACATCAGCACCACCGGTCCCGTCGGGCGAAGCGTTTCCACCGCCTCGAAGAACGGCTCCGGCTTCAGCACCATCCCCGCCCCGCCCCCGTACGCATAATCGTCGACCGTGGAGTGCCGGTCGTGGGTGAAGTCTCGCAGCTGCAACAGCCGGAACTGCACCAGCCCCGCCGCCGCCGCACGCCCCGGAATGCTGGTCGCCACGTAAGGGGCGATGACTTCGGGGAATAACGTCACCACATCGATTGTCAGCATGAACGGCCTCGCGCGTCATCCCGAGCGTAGCGAGGGATCGGCTCGCTGAACGTCGGCTTCCCGATCCAAATGTCCAAGCCGTCCGCTCCCTCGCTGCGCTCGGGATGATCCGCTAGTCCAACAATCCCTCTGGCGGCGTCACCGTCAGCCGCCGCCCCGTCCGATCCACCTCCCGCACGAACTCCTTCTTATAGGGAAGGAGAAACTCTCGCTTGGGGCCCTGGACCTCGATCATGATCCCGGCGGGGAGCTCGTACACCGCTGATACGAGGCCGAGCGGGGTTTCATCGGGAAGCCGCACCGAGAAACCGTCCAGCTCGTGGAGATACACCTCGTCATCGGCCAGCGGGTTCAGCTGCTCGGGCGGCACCGCCAGAAAATGCTTCCGGAACGGGTCCAGCGCATCGCGGGTCTCGACCCCAGCAAACTTCACCAGCCACTCGCGGTGGTACTCCCGACTGCGCTCCACCGTCAGCGGACCAGCCACCGTATCTCCCGCCAGATCCACGACCCAGATCTGCTGTCCGGCGGCGAAGATGGTAGCCGGGTCGTCGGTCAGAGGGAACAGGTTGCACTCACCCTTCAGGCCGTGCGGCTTTCTCAACCGGCCCACAACTACATGGACACTCATATGTCAGGGAGCACCAAAAGCGTGAGCGGGGAGAGAACAACGTGAGCGGGACATTCCGCTTACGCTTTGTAGTTCCCGCTTACGCTCTTCCTTTCCCGCTCACGCTTTTGCCGTTCCCGCTGTTTCAAACACCCCGGCCTGCTTGAGCAGGGACTGGACCGTGTCCGACGGCGTCGCTCCCTTGGCGATCCATTGCCGTGCCTTCTCCGCGTCGACCTGCACCTTGGTGGCCGTGGTTTCGCCCTTGGGGTTGTAGGTCCCGATGATCTCGATGAAGCGGCCGTCCCGGGGCGCTTCCTGGTCGGCGATCACGATGCGATACAGCGGCAGGCTTTTCCGGCCGATCCGGCGAAGACGAATGCGAGTTGCCATGTTGGTTCCTGGTGGTCCGGGTTAACCGGGGAATCCGCCGCGTCCGAAGGGCAGCTTCAGACCGGCGCCTCCGGTCTTCCCCGCGATCTTCATGAATTTCTGCATCTGCTTGAACTGCGCGAGCAAGGTGTTGACTTCCTGTACCGTGCGTCCCGACCCCTTGGCGATGCGCAGCCGGCGCTGGCCGTTGATGACGTCGGGGTTGGTGCGCTCCTTCGGCGTCATCGACAGGACGATCGCCTCGACATGCTTGAGCTTCTTGTCATCCAGCTTGGCGGCCTGGAGCATGGCCGGATTTACGCCCGGCAGCATGCCGAGCACATTCTTGAGCGGCCCCATCTTCTGCATTTGCCGCATGGCATTCAGGAAGTCGCCGAGATCCATCCCCTTCTTCGACTGGACCTTCCTGGCCAGCCGTTCGGCTTCCTTCTCATCAACCGTCGTCTGCGCCTTCTCGACCAGCGACAGGATGTCACCCTGCTGGAGAATGCGACCCGCGAGCCGGTCGGGGTGGAACGGTTCCAGCGACTCCAGCTTCTCACCCACACCGATGTACTTGATAGGCGCGTGGGTGACCCCGTAAATCGAAAGCGCGGCGCCACCCCGGGCATCGCCGTCCATTTTCGTCAGCACCACGCCGGTGATGCCCAGTGCCTCGTGGAATCCCTGCGCGATCCGCACCGCGTCCTGACCGGTCATGCCATCGGCGACGAGCAGTATCTCGTGCGGCTTCACGGCGGCCTTGAGCCGCTTCAGCTCATCCATCATCTCGGCGTCGATCTGCAGCCGGCCGGCGGTGTCGACGATGACGGTTCGCGCTCGAGCCCTCTCGGCCGCCACCAGCCCGTCACGCACGATCTTGACGACATCCTGGCTGCCGAGATCGCTGTGGACGCCGACGTCGACCTGACGCCCCAGCGTGTGCAGCTGATCGATAGCGGCCGGGCGATAGACATCCGCCGCCACCAGGAACGGCGCCTTCTGCTCCAGCTTCAACCGCTTGGCCAGCTTGCCCGCGGTGGTCGTCTTACCCGAGCCCTGCAGGCCGACCAGCAGGATCACCGTCGGCGGAACCGTGGCGTAGGTGATGGGCGCCTGCTTCTCACCCAGCAGCACGACCAGTTCGTCATAGACGATCTTGACCAGCTGATGCCCAGGCCGGACTTCCTTCAGCGCAGCGAGGCCAACCGCCTTCTCCTGCACCCGGGTGAGAAAATCCCGGGTCAGATCGAAGCTCACATCGGCCTCGAGCAGAATCCGCCGGATCTCCCGGAGCCCCTCGGTGACCGCCTCTTCCGTGAGAACGCCCCGCCCCGTGAGTCGCTGGAGCGTGGCGTTGAGTTTGCCAGAAAGCTCGTCGAACATAAGCCCGTAAGGTTAAACGCGAAGCGGGCTTTGGGCAAGCCGGCTGGGGCTAGATCCGGGTCAGAATGGCGGCGAAGCGGGGATGGTTTCGAATCGGGTCCAGGTCCGGGTCCTTCTCCACCCAGGGTCGATGGCCCGAGCCAAGCAACGTCGCCTGATCCAGGCAGTCGAGCGCCTTGTCGATAAGCCCGAGCTGGGAATACGTGCAGGCGACGTTGTACAACACTGCCGGGTCGCTCGGGTCGATCACCAGCGCGCGCTCGGCCCACTGTCGGCCCCGCTCCATTTCGCCGAGGTAGGCCAGGTCGGTTGCACCCAGATAGAGCGCCCTGGCGTCGTCCGGGTTGAGCTCCAGGTGGCGGTCGATGATCTCGATCGCCTTGCGGCGCATCTGCTCGCCTTCCTCATTCTTCCCCAGAGCCCGATATGTCAGGCCCAGCAGGCTGGGGGTCTGATAGTCTTCCGGCCGGAGCTCGGAGGCTCGGTGGAAGGCGGTCGCGGCCTCCAGGTAGCGGCCCTGCTGGAAGCAGGCCCGGGCATAGAAGTAGTGGGCATCGAACGACTTCGGGTCTAGCCGAATGGCGGTCAGGAACTCGTGCTCGGCCTCGGCGTACTGCTCGCTCAGCGTCAGGGCCAGTCCTCGGGCCGCGCGGGCTTCCGCCATCCCCGGCGCGAGCTCGAGCGCCTGCTGGCTGGCGGCCTCCGCCTCATGGAGGTTGGCCCGGCTCGGATCCCACCACATGAACAGGAACGAGCTGCAGTCCGCTGTCCCGGCGTAGGCCGG
>DATBSM010000263.1:0-8570 GCA_036559785.1 Gemmatimonadales bacterium | reverse complement strand
AAGAGTCGTGACGCCATGAGGAGCCATGAGCTGGCTGGGAGAGCTGCCCCGGAGGACGAGCGGTCCGTTTCTCACCTTCGCTCCGGCCGATCGCTCCGCACTGACCATGATGATGAAACGCTCGAGCGCAATCGGGCCCGTGACGGTGCGCCCGTTGCTCACGGCGCCAAGCGGGATCATCGGGTCCAGGTCCGGGGTCGTGGCCCAGGCCACGAAACTATGGTAAGGGCCGAGTGTGGCTGGGTCAGGGAGACCCGATAGGGTGAGCACCACACGGGAAAGGACTCGCCCATCGCGGGTGACCGCGAGTCCGAAGGGGCTCGGTTCCGGTCGCAGCACGGCGGTGCCCGTGGCTTGCGGGGCCTTCGCCGTCGAAAAGAGCGGAAGGCAATAGATCGAAGGGTCGGCGTCCCGGGTATGTGCGGTGCAGAGCGAGTCTTGCGCTATTGCAGTGTTGACGACGGTCGCCACCAGCAGCAGGTGCATCAAGGAAGAGCAATTCTCACCTGGTCGAGAACGAACGCGTAGCGGAACGCCATCTCCTCGATGTAGTCGTACCGGCCCGAGCTGCCGCCGTGGCCCGCGCCCATGTTCGTTTTGAGCAGGAGCGTGTTGGCGTCGGTCTTGGTGGCGCGCAGCCGAGCCACCCACTTGGCCGGTTCCCAATACCCCACCCGCGGATCGTTGAGCCCAGCGGTCACCAGAATAGCGGGATAGGCCCTGGCCGCAATGTTGTCATAGGGCGAGTACGACTTCATGTAGGAGTAGTCGGGCTCCCGGCTAGGGTTGCCCCATTGCTGCCACTCCTGGGTGGTCAGCGGGATCGAGGCGTCCAGCATGGTATTGATGACGTCCACAAAGGGCACGTCGGCCACCACGGCGCGGAAGAGATCCGGACGCATGTTGGTGACCGCACCCATGAGCAGGCCGCCGGCGCTGCCCCCCCGTATGGCAAGGCGGTCGCTCGAGGTGTAGCCGTCCCGAACCAGGTGCTCGGCTGCCGCGGTGAAGTCGGTAAAAGTGTTCTTCTTTCGAAGCATCTTGCCATCGTCGTACCAGGCGCGGCCCATCTCCTGGCCGCCCCGGATGTGGGCGACGGCATAGACGAAGCCGCGGTCCACCAGACTGAAAATGTTGGAGTTGAACCATGGATCCATGCTGGCGCCGTAGGAACCGTAGCCGTAGAGCAGCATCGGGCGGCTGCCGTCCCTCACCAGCGGCTTTCGGTAGAGCAGGGAGACCGGAACCCGGGTCCCATCCTCCGCCACGGCCCAGGTCCGTTCGGTGGTATAGCGGCCTGGTAGATAGGTGGGCACCTCGGTGCGCTTCTTGAGGGTCCGGCTTTTTCGCTTCATGTCGAAATCGTACACCGATGGCGGCGTGACGGGAGAGGCATAGGTAAAGCGCACCACATCGGTGTCGTATTCCGGATTGTCGGCTTCTTCGAAGGTCGAGATCGCCTCGGGAAAGTCCACCTCATAGCTCGTGCCGCCCTGAAACTCCAGTACCCGGATCCGGCGGACGGCATTGCCTCTCTCGTAGAGCGCCGCGTAGTTCCGGAACACATCCAGATCCTCCAGCAGCACCGAGTCCCGCGCCGGCACGACATCGGTCCAGTTGGCCCGGCTGGGATCGCTCACCGGCGCGCGCACCAGCCTGAAGTTGATGGCGCCGTCGTTGGTGCGAATCAGGAAATCCTCAGCATGGTGCTCGACCGAGTACACCACATCCGCGGCTCGGGGCCGCAGCACACGCCATGTGTCGCGCGGCCTGGCCGCCGGCAAATACCTCGTGTCCGACGATGTAAAGCTCTCTGAGTTGATGAAGAGGTACGCCCGGTCCTTGCTCTTGGCGAGCTCTACGTTGAACAGCGGATCCAGGTCCTCGTACACCACCGCGTCGGGGCCGGCCCCGCCCAGCTGGTGCCGCAAGACCCGAAAGGCCCGGTGAGCCGCGTCGTCCCGGCCATAGAAGAGCGTACGATTGTCGCCGGCCCACTCCACCTCGTAGTTCACGCTGTCTATCCTTTCGGATAGCAGCCGGCCGGTGCGCAGATCTTTGAGCATGAGGGTGTACCACTCACCGCCGGTGGTATCCCAGGTGTAGGCGAGGATGTTTCCATCGGGGCTTACCCGGCGAAGGCCGACCCGGGAATACGGCCGGTGACCGGCGAGCGTGTTCTCATCCAGCAACACCTGCTCCGGAGCCTCGAGGCTGCCATTACGACGGCAGAAGATCGGATACTGCTGGCCCTTCACTGTTCGGGTGTAATACCAGGCGCCATCCTGGTACTCCGGTACCGACAGGTCGGTCTCCTTGATGCGGCCCACCATCTCCCGATAAAGGGTCTTCTGCAGCGCCTTAGTGTGACGCATGGTGCTGTCTGTGTACCGGTTTTCCGCCTCGAGGTAGCTAATGACCTCGGGCGATGAGCGCCTGTCGTCCCGAAGCCAGAAAAAAGGATCAACCCGGACTTCGCCCAGCAGCGTGTCCACCTTCGGGATCTGGCGGGCGACGGGCCCACGAGTGGCCGCGGCTTGTCCAGCGACGGGAGCGGGAAGGGCAAAGATCAGTATTGCGGCGACAAGCAAACGGGGGAACACGCGAGCGGAGCTCATCATGAGGAGTCGGCGCTCCTGCGCAGTTGTCACCACGAAGACACGAAGACCGGAACAAGGACACGAAGTAAACAGCCAACCAGCAGTAAAAACAATAATTCTGGCCTTTATCTACTCGGCAGCCGCAACAGCCCGTATTCCGTCACGGCACGAATGGCGGGCAAACGCTCGATTGTGGCTCCGAAACCCCAGAGCTGCACGTAGCCCGACCACGGACGATCGTCGCGGTAGCCCCGCACCCAGGCCGTGGCCATCCCATCGCGGTTGAGCGCCAGGGCCCGGGTAACGGCGCTCGCGGCGATCGGGTAGTCGCCTCGGAACGTTCGATCGATCCCCCAGCGCTGTCCCTCGGCTGTCGGCGCCGCCGCGCCTTCATCGTAGTCCAGGGTTGCAGCGGGGACGCCAAGGAGTTGTTCCATCCGCTTAGGGTCGTCGCCCAGGACGGCGCCGGTGGAGTCCCGCACCACCGCTCCCAGCGGCACGCTGAAGTTGACGATCTTGCCGCCGGACTTCAGGTACCGATGCAGCAAAGTTGTGTCCGCCAGCACCGGAGCAACGCTCCGGGGCAGCACATCCATGGCGAACACCACCGCGCTCGGCACCTCGTCCCGGATCCGGGCGGTGAAGAATCTGGCCAGCGAGTCGGCATTCAACACCTGGTAGCCGAGGTCGCGGAAGTACTCCAGGGCCAGGCGGCCGCCGGGTGTCGCTGGCCTGCCGGCAAGGGTAGAGTCGTAGAAGACCGCCATCCGCGGCACCACGGAGTTGACCTCGTGAATGGCCAGGACCGTGCCAGCTTCGGTGCCGAGATAGAGCTCGTCCTTGGCCGCTACGGGCGACGAGTTTGATGCCTCGTCGAGCGGCAGCCGCCAGCGGATCGCACCGGTGGCAGGATTCAGGGCGAGCAGCTCGCCGGCGGGGGCGTCGGTTCGGGCGGTGGCGATGACCAGCGAGTTGCCAACCACCAGCGGCGAGGCGAGCACGTTGGCTCCGGTGGGCAGATTCCAGATCTCGCGCCCGGTCTCGGGCTCGAGGGCGTGAATGAAGTGGCCGTCCGAGGAGCCCGCAAAGACTTTCCCCTCATGCACTGCCGGCGACCCGATTACCCAGGAGCCCCGATGACTAACCCGCCAGCGCCGATTGCCGTTGGCCTCATCGAGCGCGTAGACCGCGCCGTCCCTGGAGCCGAAGTACACCGAGCCATCCACGATGGCGGCCGAGCTCTGTACCGCCCGCCGGTCGAACCCAAACTTTCTGGAGTCCAGCGTGTCGCCTTCGGTCCGGTGTACCCAGCGCTCCGCCCCCGTGGCTAGATCCAACGCATAGACCCTGCCGCCCCAGGAGCCGACCACGACGGTGCCGCCGTGGACCGAGGGGGTGGCACGAACCCGCCCATTCGTCTGGGTCCGCCACAACTGTTTGCCGCTCGCAAGGTCGAGTGAGTAGACCCCGCCATCGGGCGCTCCGATGACAACGGTGGAGCCGACGATCACCGGTGAGGAGGCCCAGAGGTCCCAGCCACCAGCGGGCGTGGTGTTGGCGGGGAGGACGGGGCCAGTCTGCAACGACCACCGGAGCAGGCCGGAGGCCTCATCCACCGCGAAGACGCGCCCCGCCAGGGTAGCGGCGACGACGATGCCACTTGCGACAGCAGGGGAGGCGTCTACCGAGCCGCCGGCGTCGAAGCGCCAGATCAGCGTGCCGTCGGATCGATCGAGGGCGTAGAGGGCGCCGTCGCCGCTGCCGATGAACACCCGCGTATCGGTGACTGCGGGTGAGGAGCGGACCGCACCACCGGTTTGGACCTGCCACTTCACGCCGCCTTGTCCGGCGAAGAATCGGGCGGAGGAGACGCCTGTGTGCTCGGGGTTACCCCGGAACATCACCGCCGGTGGACCGGCGCCGGCGCTGGGGCAGGCAAGGAGAAGGAGCAGGGAAGCGTTTCGAGCTGTGATGTGATTGATCATGGAAGCAGGACGATCCGCCTGGCCGTTGGGTTTCGGAACGTCTGTGCGTCTGCGATGAGCACCGGCGTCCATGGATGATCGGCAGTCACACCTTGGTAACCTGGAGGTGAGTCGTGCGGGCGCTTGTCCTCTGTCTGGCTCTCGCCGGCTGTAGCGGAGAGAATGCGGCTCCTCCGCCTGAGCCCGCACCGGGTCCCAGTTACCGGGTCCTCTTCATCGGCAACAGTCTCACCTATTTCAACGACCTTCCCGGCACGGTCGCCCAGCTTGCTTCCTCCGTGAGCCAGACCATCGAGGTCAGCTCGGTGGCGCGCCCTAATTTGGCGCTGATCGATCACGTAGAAGGCAAGAGCAACGCGCTCCAGGTCATCCAGGGAGCTACCTGGGACTATGTGGTGCTCCAGCAGGGCCCCTCCAGTCTCGATCTATCGCGTGACACGCTGGTGCTGGCCACGCGGCTGCTGGATCCCTACGTCAAGGCGGCGGGAGGCCGAAGCGCCCTGCTGATGGTATGGCCCGAGTCGGCCAGGTTCGAGTTCTTCGATGAGGTGCGCGCGTCATACCAGCTCGCCGCCCAGGAGGTGGCCGGGCTGTTTCTGCCCGCCGGCGAGGCCTGGCTGGGGGCGTGGGCCCTGGATCCCCAGCTGCAGCTCTACGGTCCTGACGGCTATCACCCCTCCGAGCTGGGAACTTACCTGGCAGCGTTGGTAGTGTTTGAAGGAATTACCGGGCACGATGCTCGATCGCTGCCAGGCGAAGCCGTGGTCGGGGGTCATGCAATCAGCCTGCCGGAGAGCCGGGTTCGTCTGCTGCAGCGGGCGGCACACGAGGCGGTAGTGCAGTTCAGCGGCGACTAGTATCGCTGGGGCTAGAACTGGTGAAATGGTTCAGACGTTACTGACCAGTGAAGTCACCATTGAGACTTGGGGAGGACACCAAATTATCCGGCGAGCCCAGCAGAATGCCTGAGTAGAAAGGGGGCTCCGTAAGCCTTACCCCGATCCCCCTACAGCGCGATATGGGTTTACGTTACAGGAGCAGACGGGGCACAGCCCTTGCTCTATGAACCATCGAATTCAGCCCGGAGATTGTTGTGCCGAAGCGCACTCTGTTCACACCGAGCACCGATCCCACACCGCCACCGCCGACGGCCCTGTTGCTGTTCATTCAGCGCGCGCAGATGGAGTTGGTGTACCAGGAGCGGACCGAAGCCGAGGTTGCCAAAGACCCCGCGGCTCCAAAGCACGCCGCCTAGCGCTTCCACATTCCGAGCACCCTGCCATCCGGGTCCTCGAAGAGTGAGAATTGTCCCACGCCAGGCACATCCTGCCGCTCCACGATGATCTTCCCCCCAGCCTGTTTGATCTTTTTTCCGTACGCCTCGAGGTCATCCACATCGATGTAGAACGCCAGCTTCGCGGGCCATGGACCGCGCTTGGGCTTCATGATCCCGCCGTTGATCCCTCCCGTCCCCCCGGTCTCGACCAGCGTGTAGTCCAGTTCCCCGAGCGGTTGCATCTTCCAGTCGAATACCTGCTCATAGAACTTCGAGGCCCTCGAGGGGTCCTCGGACCAGAACTCCCAGTGCACCACTGGCCGACCCATCGCTGCCTCCCTATGGCGTAGTGGGAAAGTTGTTCGCCACGCCCCCCGCGCGCACCGTCCGCGCCACCCGCTCGGCGAAGATTCGCGAGCCGGCCCGCACCATCCCTTCCGGCGGCCCCTTGAGCTCGGTGGAGTCATCCAGGACGATCTTCCCGGTGGGCGCATGAATCAGCTGGCCGGTGAACAGCCAGATGAGGTTGCTGGTTTTGCTCACCTTGGCGATCACCACCCACGGCGCGTCGAGTGAGTCGGCCACGGCTCGGGCACAGGCGACGATGACGTTGCAAGGCTGCTTTCCCGTGGTTGCGAGCGCCCTGGGCGACGCCGCCACCTGGGCGACCTGCGTGCCGGCCAGCAGCTGTGCGCCGAGCAGCTCCTGCAGTTTGCCGGCCAGGACCTGGGTGGAGAGGGCGGCCTGCGACGAATCCGAGGCCTCCTGGACGTTGGCCTGGGCGTTGTAGAGCGCCACCGGCAACACCACCACCGTGGCAGTGGGTGGCGCTAGCGGCCTAGTTGACTCGGTTTGCGCCGGGGCAGCAGCGGAGATCAGCACGGAGGCGAAGAGAACAACGGAGGCACTCAGTCCTCGCCGATGGGTCAAAGAGGATGTCATTCGAGCAATATATCCCGCCCGGAGCGTCAGGGCGATTCTTGCCGTGCGGCCAGATGGCTACTATATTGAGGCCATATGGCTAGACCTGCAGAAGCTTCCGTGCTCCGCGTGGTACCCGGCACCGCGGATCTGAGCGCCATCCAGTCCCGCATCCGCTCGGGCCGCACCGAAGGCCACTTCTACGTGGCCCTGCTGGGCCTCCGCAGCTACGAGCCCCTGGTGCTCGACCGCCACGTTCGGAAGGGGCTGGCATACGCCAGCTTCGTCCGCTTCCAGCGCAATACCAGCCTCCCGGCCCGGACCATCGCCGAGCTGATCCAGATCCCCACCCGCACCCTGACCCGGCGCAAGGCCGAAGGGAAGCTGGCGCCGGAGGAGTCCGATCGGCTGGTGCGAGCGTCCCGCATCTTCGGTCGGGCCATGGAGCTGTTCGAAGGCGACAGTGACGCGGCGCGGATGTGGCTCACGTCGCCGCAGTCCGCGCTCGCCGGCTTGGTGCCGCTGGAGCTGGCCCGGACCGACGTGGGCGCCAGCGAGGTGGAGAACCTCATGGGCCGCCTCGAGTACGGCATTCCCTCGTAAGTCGTGCCGGTGATCACTGCCTGGAGGTTGATCAAGCCCCGCCACGGGGCGGCCGCGTTCGATGGGGAAGGGGCCCGGCTCTACGGAGGTCGGTGGAACAGTCCAGGGACGCGGGTGGCCTACGCGTCGGACAGCATCGCGCTCGCGGCGCTGGAGGTGCTGGCCCATCTGCAATCGACGGCGGTGCTCCAGGCTTACTCCCTGGTGTCGGTTCGCTTTCCGGAGGAGAGCGTCGAGGTGCTGGAGACGGCGGCACTTCCCGCGCGCTGGCGCCGGTTCCCCTCGCCGCCGGACAACCAGGCCATTGGCGACCGGTGGGTGGCCGAGGAAAGGTCGCTGATTCTCCGGGTGCCCAGCGCCCTCATTCCTGCCGCGGGCAACTTCCTGATCAATCCAGCTCACCCCCAGTTTCGCAAGGTGGTCATTGGGCGGCCGGAACGGTTCGCTTTTGATCCACGACTGCTTAAGCGCTGACCTGGGCGATCAACAAGAGCATCGGGACTATCCCTGCAGTTGTCCGTGTTCATCCGTGGCAAGCCTCTGCTGGGCGCTCTGGCGCAGCAGAACCCAGCCGCCGACGATCGCGGCCACGTAAATCATCACCCCAAGCAGATGCACCGCGTCGGCTATCTGTCCGTCGCGGCTCATCAATCCCCACCGGCCCAGCAGCTCGGCCCAGTCGTGCTCACCACCCCCCACGAGTGGGAGCTCCTGCGTCCGCGCATCTCTGATGTAGACCGAGATATTCCAGCAGTTCTGACCCAGCCACCAGAGCGGCACCGTGGCGCCGTGCCGGTCGCCGGCGCGCCATAAAGCCACGACGAAGGCCGCCGGGACTATAAGCTGAAAGAGGGTGCCCCCCAGGATGGTGAGCGTCTCACCCCCGAAGATGAAAACCAGATGGCCGGTCTCGTGAATCGCAAGGTCGAGGCTGTCCAGCCAGCGATACTCCCCCGGGTTGCGCAAACAGAGATAGCCATAGATCGCCAGCACCAGGGTAAGGACGGCCCGCCACCGCCGGTCCATAGCGGCCACCTAGTGCCGCACGATCGAGCCGAGGAGGGCTACCCCTTCGATCTCGATCAGCAGCTCGGCGCGGGCCAGGCTGGAAACCGCCACCAGGGTATTGGCCGGTGGCTGGGTCTTGGACAGGTAGCGGGCTCGCACATCGCGCAGGGTGGGCAC
>DATBSM010000262.1:0-9087 GCA_036559785.1 Gemmatimonadales bacterium | reverse complement strand
TGGCATTGACGATTGCGCTCACCGGCCCAGGCGTCTTTTCGCTCGATGCTGTCCTGCGCTTGACGGCGCTGTGGACCCCGGCAGTCGTGTTGGCCGCGATCGCCATCGGCATCGTGGGCGGCGTCGCCAATCTTGCGTTGCGCCGTTCCGTTCCCCAGGGCGTAACTGTGTGAGGACCGGGGACGATACGTGATGGCGCCCATGGAGATCGGAGCCTCCGGGTGCCATCGCCTCTTCTGAGTGCAGGGAATGTCATAGCGGCTGTTGCTCCGGTGCTGCGGAATTGCGTTGCGCCTGCGTACTTCGCGCCTCTGCTGACCCCCTAACCCGCAGCAGTAGCGACTCCTAGGCTGGCCTTTCTCTTGCAAATCGGGCCCGACACCCGTTCCAGTCGTTGTCGGCGCCCATTCTCGAGGCTTCGCATGCCTGCCTGCCTGCGTCCGGTTGCCCTGATCCTGCTGCTCGTCGCGCCGCCCGCACGAGCCCAGGCCCCCGTAATCACGCCGGCTGGCGATCCCTCAGTGCAGAGCGACACGCTCTATCGGCTGGCGGTCGACCCGGCCAAGTACCCGGAGGAGTCCGTTGTCCTGCTGCTGGATGACGGTGTGGTGCGCTACGAGGCGGATGGGACCGGGGTGATGACGTACCGCCAGGTGACCCAGATCCTGTCGCCCGATGCGGTCGAAGACTTCGCGGAGCACCAGTTCTCCTACGCGCCGGGGCATCAACGCCTGACCGTGAACTGGATCCGGGTGGTCCGCCCGGACGGTACCGTCGTGAGCGACGCGCCAACCCAGGTCCAGGATTCCGACGTGCCGGCCACGCTGGGAGATCCGGTGTACACCGATACGAAGGTGCGGCGATACTCGCTGAGTGGAGTGGCGCCAGGGACCATCGTCGACTGGAGCTACACGATCGAGGAGCTGAAACCCTTCCTCCCGGGAGACTTCTCCGGCAGCTGGAACGTCCACACCGGCCGCTTCACCCGCCGCTCGCGGTATGTGGTCGACCTTCCTGCGGGTATGAAGCCGCACATGATCGAGCGGAACCTGACGTTCGCCCGGCGGGAGTCGGTGGCGCACGGGCGCCGGATCCATATCTGGGCGACGGAGGACGTACCGCGGGTGAAGCCGGAAGAGTTCATGGCGGATTCGAATGGGGTCTTCATGAGCATAGGGCTCACGTCCCCGATAAAGTGGGAGACGATCAGCCGTTGGTACGCGAAGATGGCGGAGGACCGCTATATGTTGGATAGCACACTGCGTGCGAAGCTTCCAGGACTTCTGGCCGGTGCGCGATCCACGGACGATACGCTCCGCGCGGTGCAGCGCTGGGTAGCCCAGGACGTGCGCTACGTGTCAATCGCTCTCGGGCTCGGCGGCTACCAGCCTCGCACACCGGCCGAGGTGGTTTCCACTGGCTACGGCGACTGCAAGGATAAGGCGACTCTGTTCATTGCCGCTGTCTCCGCCCTGGGTTTTCGTGCCTACCCGGTGCTTCTGAACAGCAGCGGAGATATCGAGCGCGCACTGCCTTCGATTGCCCAGTTCGATCATGCCATTGCGGTGGTGGACCGACCAGGCGGGCGGGTCTATGTGGACCTCACCGCCGATCTGGCCCCCTTCGGTGAGATCCCTCCTTCCGTCCACGGACAGTTTGCCCTGGTGGTTCACCCGGACGGCAGCTCCGAGCAGGTCACACTGCCGGAGGCAGCACCGGGAGACAACCTGCACGAGACTCGCATTGTCGGCAGCCTCACGCCTGCTGGGTACCTGACCGCTTCCTATGAGGAGCGGGGTCTCGGCACCCGCCAATACAGTCTCCGTAGTCTCTTCCTGGGTCCAATCGACTCCACCCGGCGGGCCGACTTTGCCCGGTCCATCGCGTCCAAGCTCTATCCGGGGGCCGAGGCGGACAGCTTGCAGATCTTCGACGGGCGGGACCTGACCGCGGACCCCCGCGTGGCACTCCGCATCGTCAACGGTCTGGCCGCTCGCCGGACAGGGACGGGCAGCACGGTCATCCTTACTCTCCCGTTCACCAGCATGCGCGGCATGGCTGATGCTGCGACGGCTCTCGAGGCCAAGGGGCCGCGCCGCTTTCCCATCGACGCCGCCAAGGTCATCGGCCCCATGGTGGGCGAAAGCCATCTCTCGCTCACACTCCCGCCCGGCTGGAGAGTTCATCTGCCGCCCCCGGTGACGGTCATCGGCAAGTGGGGGAGCTACACCGCACGGTACGCGCAGGAGGACAGCACTCTGCGGGTGCACCGGCGACTCGAAGGAGCACGGGGTGTTTACGCCCCCGAAGCCGTAGCTGACCTGGCCGCCTGGCTTCGCGCCGTCGGGCAGGACGACGTACCCTACCTGGTGCTCGAGACCGGTAGCACTCCGTAGTGCCTTACGCGAAGCTGGATTGCCGCAATACACAAAGCCCCGGTCGATTTGACCGGGGCTTCGAGTAGTAGCCAAGTACGCTGGGGTGTGGCGGCGTTATCAGTTCGCCGGCTACTCCACCGTCACCGACTTGGCCAGATTCCGCGGCTGGTCGACATTGCAGCCTCGACTCACCGCGACGTAGTACGAGAGCAGCTGAAGCGGGATGCTCGTCAGGATCGGGGTGAGCAGGTCCAGCGTCACCGGGATGGTGAACGTGGCATCGGCCAACCGCTCGATCTCCGTGTCCCCCTCGTTAATCAGTGCAAGGACCTTGCCACCCCGCGCCTTCACCTCTTCGATGTTGGACACGATCTTCGAGTGAACCGCGTCGCCGGGCGCGATGAACACCACCGGCATATTCTCGTCGATCAGCGCGATTGGCCCGTGCTTCATCTCGGCCGCGGGGTAGCCCTCGGCATGGATGTAGGAAATCTCCTTGAGCTTGAGGGCACCCTCCAGCGCCACCGGGAAGTTTACTCCTCGACCCAGATACAGCGCGTTTCGCGTGGTCCGGAGGAAGCGGTCGGCCAGCTGCTCGATCTCGCTGGAGCGCTCCAGGATCTGGGCCACCTGGGCCGGCAGCTTCTGAAGGGCTCCAATAAACTCCCTGCCCTGAAGAATGCTCAGGTTGCGGAGCCGGGCTATGCGGAGGGAGATGAGGGCGAGCGCGGCCACCTGGCTGGTGAAGGCCTTGGTACTCGCCACTCCCACTTCGGGTCCGGCGTGGAGGTAGATGCCGCCATCCACTTCCCGCGCGATGGTGGAGCCAACCCCGTTGACCAGACCGACGGTGCGAGCCCCGCGGCGCTTGGCCTCGCGGATGGCGGCCAGTGTATCGGCTGTCTCCCCTGACTGGGAGATGCCGATGACCAGCGTGCGCCCGTCAACCACCGGGTTCCGGTAGCGGAACTCAGAGGCGTACTCCACTTCAACCGGAAGCCGTGCCATTTCCTCCAGCATGTATTCGCCGATGATCCCGGAGTGCCAGGACGTCCCGCACGCCGTAATGATCACCCGGTCGAACTGCTTGAGCTCGTCGTCGGTCAGGTTCAGCCCGCTGACGCGGGCGGTGCCCTCTTCCTCGAGCAGGTGGCCGCGCAGCGTGTTTCGGAGACTCTCGGGCTGCTCGCATATCTCCTTGAGCATGAAGTGCTCGTAGCCGCCCCGTTCCACCTGGGCCAGATCCCAGTCGATCTGATTGACCTCCTTGCTGATACGGGCGGTCTCCAGGTTGCGCACCCGGTAGCCCTCACGGGTCAGCACCGCCATCTCCCCGTCGTCCAGATACACGACTGATCGGGTGTACTGCAGCAGCGGGGAGGCATCTGAGGCGATGAACCATTCATTCTCGCCGACGCCCACCAGGAGGGGCGAGCCCTTGCGAGCCGCCACCAGCACATCGGGCTCGTCAGAAGAGACAAACACCAGCCCGTAGGCACCATCGACGTCCTTGAGCGCGGTGGCCACCGCCTCTTCCAGGTTGCCCTGGTAGAGCTCGCCCACCAGGTGGGCGAGCACCTCGGTGTCGGTCTCCGACTTGAAGGTGTGCCCCCGCTGCTGCAGAGCCTTCCGGATCGCGCCGGAGTTCTCGATGATCCCGTTATGGATGACCGCGATGCGACCGGACTGGTCGGTGTGGGGATGGGCGTTGGTCGTCGTGGGCGCGCCGTGGGTGGCCCAGCGGGTGTGGCCGATGCCGATGGTGCCCTGCGGCATCTGCTGCTTCATCTCGTTCTCGAGCACCGACAGTTTTCCGGCGGCCTTCATGATCTTCAAACCGCGACCATTGACCACTGCGATTCCGGCAGAATCGTACCCCCGGTACTCCAGCCTACGCAGTCCCTCGAGGAGCAGACCCGCTGCCTGCCGCGGTCCGATGTAGCCAACAATGCCGCACATCGTCGTTCCTCAGTACAGGAGTTCTCGGCCGGTCGTCACCAACGCCTCGGCGTCGTGCACCGTCGGTGCTTCGGCGATCAGGCGCACGATCGGCTCGGTCCCCGACGGCCTCACGTGCAGCCACCGGTCCTGCCACGAAAGCCGCAGTCCGTCGCGCTCATCGGGCGTTGCGTCTGGAAAGCGGTGGCGCAGTCTGTCATACAGCGGGCGGAGCTCAGGTCCCCGGGGTCCCTTCGCTTTCACGATCACGTACCGGGGGGAAGCAGCCACTAGCTGGGAGAGCGTTAACCCAGTCCCAGCAAGGAGATGCAAGATCAAGGCCACCCCAAGTGGGGCGTCTCTCCCGATGTGGAGCTCGGGGAACATTACGCCTCCGTTCCCTTCCCCGCCGATCAAGGCGCCCTCGTCCCGTATAGCCCGGGCCACGTTCGCCTCCCCAACCGGAGCCCGGATGAAGCGGGCCCCCCGCGACCTCGCGGCATCCTCCACCACCAGGCTGGTGGACAGATTAACCACCACGGTCGGGATTGTAGCCGCATTGATGCGTCCGTCCAACACAGCCGCCACGGCGAAGGCCAGGGTGTAATCCTCCCCAATCGGTCGCCCGGTTTCATCTACCAGGGCCAGCCGGTCTACATCCGGATCCAGGGCCAGTCCCACCGACGAGCCGGTCTCCCGGACCAGGCGGCTGAGGTCCCCCAGATTCTCGGGCACCGGCTCAGGCGGCCGGGGAAACAGGCCGTCGGTCTCCAGGTTGATTCCTTGGACCTGGCAGCCCAGCCGCTCGAGTAGCGGGAGGATGGCGGTTGCACCGGCTCCGCGGACGCAGTCCAGGGCCACCTTGAAGCGTCGCCTCCGGATAGCCGGAACATCGATAAGAGGAAGCGCCAGAATTGCGTCGAGGTGGCGGGCGATTGCGTCAGGATCCCCGCGCACCTGACCCACGTCGGCCCACCCGGCTCGCGCCGGCCCCTTCTCCGCCAGGTCCCTCACCACACGCCCCGCTTCGGCGTCGAGGAAGATTCCATCCGGCCCCACGAACTTGAGGGCATTCCACTCGACCGGATTGTGGCTCGCCGTAAGGATGAGCCCGGCACCGGCGTGATGGTGCTCCACCGCCAACTGCACTGTGGGCGTAGGGACCATCCCGAGGTCGATGACGTCCACCCCCGCCGACATGAAGCCCGCGGCAGCCGCGCGGGCGAACATCGGCCCACTGGTTCGAGAGTCGCGGCCGAGGACGACGGAAGGGCGGGCGGACGGGCCGACGGATTGGGTGGCCAGCGACCACGCACCCAGCGCCGCGGCGTACCGGGCTACCAGCTCGGGGGTGAGGTCAGTCCCCACATGACCCCGAATCCCCGAGACGCTGATCATCAGGGTATCAGACACGGAGGACGTGGCCGGGCTCAGGTGGTAAGGGGAAGTGCCGACCCATTGCCGTGTGCGCTGATGAACGCCTCGACCACCTGGGGGTCGAAATGGACGCCGGCGCAGCGGTGCAGCTCCTGGATGGCTTCGGCGGCAGTGCGAGGACTGCGATAGGCCCGGTTCGTAGTCATGGCATCAAAGGCGTCCACGACGGCAACGATGCGGGCTTCCAGCGGAATCTGGTCACCCCGGAGGGAGTCCGGAAACCCACTCCCGTCCAACCGTTCGTGATGGGACCGGGCGACCCGAAGCACGATCGGCGAGGAGGCAAAGAAGGGAGCCAGGATCCTCTCGCCCAGGAGAGAGTGCGCCTTGACGTGCTGGAACTCGTCCACCGTCAACGGGCCGGGCTTGTTCAAGATCTCCTCCCTGGTCCCGATCTTCCCGATGTCGTGCAGCTCACCCCCCAGGCGAATGTCCTCCAGCGATTCGTCGGTGAAGCCGAGTGGCACCGCGGTCTTGAGGGCGTAGCGGCTGACCCGGCTGGAATGACCGCTGGTATATGAGTCCTTGGCCTCCAGCGCGTGCACCAGCATCTGCACACCGTTGACCAGCGAGGACCGATTCCTCCGATCGAGATCCCGCACCCGCACCTCCAGGCTCTGCTGATAGAACCGGTTCTCGAGAACCAGCCGGCGCTTATCCAGGGCCTTGTCCAGCCGGGCACGGACCTCATCGATCAGCACCGGCTTCGAGATGTAATCCATGGCCCCCAGTTTCAGACACTCGACCGCCGTGTTCACCTCGGCCATACCGGTCAGCATGATGACGGCCATGTCCGGATAGCGCAGCAGGGCTTCGCGGAGGAAGGTGACCCCGTCCATCTCGGGCATATAGATGTCCGAGATGCAGATCGGGATCTCCCCTGCCCGCCTGAGGACAGCCAGGGCCTCGGTTCCGGAGGAGGCCTCGACCGGGGATAGCCCGTGCGAGGCTGTGACACGCATGAGCACCTGCCGCACCTGCGGGTCATCGTCAACGATGAGGCAGCGTGCGGTTGTGCCGTCGGTCGGGAGTGAAGTCACGTGGGAAACTAAATAGGGCTCTAAGCTATTGGCTATTGGCTAAGGGCTACTCCTAGGACCGAACAGCCGGTTAATGTTCACCCTACCCTCTCCCACAGACGCCGATGACCCGGATTCTCCCGCACGACCACGATTACGGCTTTGCCACCCGCTCGGTACATGCCGGGCAGATCGTGGAGCCGCTTGCCGGCGCCGTCATGACGCCGATCTACCAGACCTCGACCTACGTCCAGGCCGGCCTCGGGAAACACAAGGGATACGAGTACGGACGGACCCAGAACCCCACCCGCGAGGCGCTGGAGCGGAACGTGGCCAGCCTGGAGCGCGCCACCCACGGCTTTGCCTTCGGCTCGGGGCTGGCTGCCCTGGACGCCGTGCTCAAGCTGTTCAAGACCGGAGATCACATCGTCTGCGGGGAGAACGTGTACGGTGGCAGCCACCGGCTGATGGAGCGGATCTACGGCAACCTGGGCATCAGGGTCACCTTCGTCGACATGCGGGACATCGGGAATGTCGAGCGGGCGCTCACCCCCGCCACCCGCATGATCTACTGCGAGACTCCGACCAATCCCATGATGAACCTCACGGATCTGGCCGCTCTCGGCGATCTCACCCAGGCGCACGGCTATCTCTACGTGGTGGACAACACCTTCGCCACCCCGTACTTCCAGCGCCCGCTCGAGCACGGTGCCGACATCGTGCTCCACTCGACAACCAAGTACCTGAACGGTCACAGCGACATGGTGGGCGGTCTGCTGGTTACCGCCAGGGACGACCTCGCCGAGCGGCTGGGCTTCATTCAGAATGCGGCCGGCGGCGTCCCCGGTCCGATGGACTGCTGGTTGGCGCTTCGGGGAATCAAGACCCTGCCGCTTCGCATGCGGCAGCACGATGCGAGCGGCCGGCGGATCGCGGAATGGCTCACCCATCGGCCGGGCATAACGAAGATCTACTATCCCGGCCTGCCTTCACACCCGCAGCATGAGCTCGCTTGCCGGCAGATGAGCGGCTTCGGCGGGATGATCTCCCTCGACCTCGAGGATCCGGAACGCGCCCGCCGATTCGTGGAAAAGACCCGGATCTTCGTGCTGGCCGAATCCCTCGGTGGGGTCGAGAGCCTGATCGGCCACCCTGCATCCATGACGCATGCCTCGGTGCCACCCGCCATGCGCAAGGCGATGGGCCTTACCGAGAGCCTGATTCGGCTGAGCTGCGGCGTGGAGGACACCGACGATCTGATCGCGGACTTGGACCGGGCGTTTCACGAGAGTGAGAAGTAAGCGTCCCAATCTGAAACCATCGCCCCGCAGGCGCGTATGGTCCCGCACCTCCAACCATTGAGTTGTCCATGAGCACCACGCTTCCGGTCCCGCATCCCCGCAAGTCCTTTCCCCAGATCGCGGCGGTCAGCTGGGAGCACGCCGCCGACCGCGCTGCCTTGCAGGCGCTGCGGGCGGTACCCGGCGTGGACGACCTGATTCGCAAGGTCCTCTCGATGCTGGGTGGCGAGCGCGGCATTCGGCTCCTGTTCCAGGGGAACGCCGTCCGGGTCGGGGCCACCCAGTTTCCCAAGCTCTGGCAGTTGCACATCGAGGTCACCGCCACCTTCGACTGGCCAACCGTCCCCGAGCTCTACGTCTCCCAGACTCCGTTCTTCAATGCCGGCGCCTATGGGATCGATACCCCATTCATCGTGGTCCATTCTGCCGCCATCGAGCTGCTGGATGAAGAGGAGCTCCGTGTGCTCCTGGCGCATGAGCTGGGGCACGTCATCAGCGGGCATGCGCTCTATCACACGATCGCCGCGATCCTGGCGATGATGAGCCTCGGAGCACTCCCCATGCTGGCCGGGCTGGCGGTGCTTCCCATCCGGTTGGCCTTTCTCGAGTGGTCCCGGAAATCCGAGCTCTCGGCTGACCGGGCGGGCCTGCTCGGCGGGCAGGATATCGTGGTGGCGCAGCGAATGGACATGAAGATGGCGGGCGGAGGCCGGGGTCCCGGGTTTGTCGGCCAGCTGGACGTCGATGCCTTCATGCAGCAGGCTCATGAGTACGCCGCCAGCAGCGAAGGACTCGACGTCGTCTACAAGCTCCTGAGCACGCTGGCCCTGACCCACCCGATGCACACCGTTCGCGCGGCCGAGCTGCAGCGATGGGTGGGCAGCGGGGAGTACGAACGCATTCTGCGGGGGGAATACACCCGACGCGGCGCCGAGGCCAAGGACCGTCCGCTGCGGGACGACATGGCTGCCGCCGGGGCTTACTACGCCGGCGAAGCGCGGGAGCTGGCAACCC
>DATBSM010000261.1:0-5540 GCA_036559785.1 Gemmatimonadales bacterium | reverse complement strand
TTCAGGTCGTAGTCGGGATATGACTGGGTGAAGGAGAAGGCGTCCCGGTTGGCGATCCAGTCGCCGTCCCATCCGGTGTTCCAGCCCTCCACCAACACGCCGCCGAGGCCGTTCGCCGCCGCGAAGTCGATGTAGCGCTTGGTATTCTCGGTCGTCGCGCCGTGCTTCGGCCCGGAGCTCCAGGTCATGGTGCCGATGTGCATCCCCCACCAGATCCCCACGTACTTCATGGGATGGATCCAGTCGGTGCTGGCCAGGGCGTTAGGCGGATTGAGATTGAGGCCGAGCAACGAGGGCGCCAGGCCGGTGGCCTTGTCAGCCAGCTGGATAGTCCGCCATGGGGTCACGAACGGGGTGCGGCCACGCACTTTGTAACCGTCCGCCATCGGCGCCAGGGCTGCTGTGAGGAGGCGGCTCTCGGTTCGCGTCCCCCGCAAGAACATCCGGGCGTAGTCCACCAGGTTCGCTTCGTGGATGACCATGAACGTGCGGCCATCCTGCGTCTGCATCGTGAGCGGGGTCTGCACGCTGTCGAGCACGCTCACCGGTCCGGACGAGTACAGCATCTCGGAACGGTCCTTCCGCGCCCAGTTGGACGGAATCCACCAGGCTCGTGCATTGTCGGCAAAGGCGAACTCGGTGAGCTCGTTGCTTATCTCGAACCCGGCGAGCCCGGGCTGCGTGGGGAGCTCGTACCGGAAGCCCACCCCATCGTCGAAAGCGCGCACCCGCAGGGTGAACACCCGTCGCGGCGTCCCTGTCTCCTCCACCGCGACGGCGAGCTCGTTGTGATGGTCGCGCACCCGGGCCACTTCGCCCCAGGGCTGGGTCCACCACTCGTCGTGTGACACCCGGGTCGTGTCGGTGATGCGGAGCCCGTCGCGAAGCGGCGGCAGGCCCCGAAAGTCGAAGCCGAGCAGGGAAGGGAGGATCAGCGCTCGTCCATCGCGCGCCAGGCTATAGGTCAAACGGCCGCCGCGGATCTCTACTACGACCTGGTTCCGGCCGTCGGGGGACGCCACACGGACCTGGCCGCCCAGCGGGCTGGCGGCCATTCCGAGTGCGCCAAGAAAAAGCGCACCACGGAGACACGGAGAAAGACGGAGGACGCACGTAACTGCAAAGTTCACTTTATTGATCCTTCAATGTTCTGGGTCGGAAGCGGGGTCATTAGTTGTTCTCCGTGTCTCCGTGGTGTGCAGTCGGTCTGCTAGCGGTGGAACGGCTCGCGAGTATCCGGCGGAGCGTTGGCTGGAATGCGGAACTTCGGCGCATCCAGTGCGAGCGATGCCACCGGCCGGCCCTCGACCAGCAGGTCTGCGCCCACAGTGGTCCGGCGGAGCTGGTGCCGGTGAGCCTTGCCCTCCAGCGCCAGCGACGCGTCCAGGAAACGCGCGGAGCTTCCAGTCGAAACAGCGGCCAGCGCATGGACGGAGACCGGTGCACCGCCGGGTTCGGTCTGCACCAGGATGCTGGCGATGCCCGCATCGGTGGAGAAGGGATTGGCGCCGATGAGCGTCGCGCCTCCCGTGACGCCGAAGGCGACGTTCTCCCAGGCGTCCGGCATGACCGTTCCATGGTCGTCCCGGAGCGAGGCGTAGCAAAAGATATGATCCTTCCGCGTCCGGTCCCAGCCTCGTCCGGAAAGATCGAAGGCGAGGGTCAGCCCGTTTATAGCCTCCGGCGTTCGCACCACGTGGCGGGCGGCCCGGCGGCCGGCGACATACCCCACCGCTTCCAGCGTGCCGGGGCGGAAACCGCCGGTGGGGAAGGTGAAGGGAGGATGGGCCAGGCGGATGCTCATGCTGTCCCGGTCGGGTTTCCTCCGTTCCAGCAGCCGGCCGTCGAGGCGGAGCTCGACCTCGTCGCAGTTGCTGAAGACGCGAACGTCCGGGGACGAGGCAGGGGTCCAGTCGCTGGCGATGAACACCATGGGGCCGAACGCCGGGTGCCGCTGGCTCCGAAAGAAGTGGTACGAGGGCTTCGGCAGACGGAAGATGTCCATGCAGCCGGAGGATTCGATGTCGGGCGCGTAGCCCCGGGTGTAGTCGTACATCACCCAGAGACCATCGGCGAAGGCGACGGTGCCGAGGTTGTCGTTGTGGGCTTCCTGGAAGTTGGTGGCCTGCTGGAGGAGTGCCCGCTCGCCCTGCCAACGCAGCTGCCGGCTGTTGCTCTCCGCGGGCGTCAGGTTGCCCCAGTCGTCCTGACTCAGGCCGGCGTTCATCGCGTAGTACTCCCAGTCGCCGTACTCGCTCACCAGGCAGCGGGAGTCCTTCTCCTTGCGGCAGCCGCCGTGCTGCCGTGCCTCGAGGTAGACGTCGTAGCCGCGCATCCAGCCGGCGGTGAAGCACTGGTCCCCGGGATATTCCTCGTGCGCGATCGCGTGGGTCCGGGCCACGAACTCGGGTGTCATTGGCGACTCGTTGAGCGACACTTCCCAGAGAATGACACACGGATGGTTGCGGTCGCGCCGGATCAGGTCGCGGCAGTTGCGATACTGCAGCTCGGTAAAGGCGGGCTCGGGGCTGAAATACTGCCAGCCAGGAATGCAGTCCATGACCACGAGCCCTAGCTCGTCGCAGGCGTCCATGAAGGCAGGCGAGTGGGCGTAGTGCGAGAGCCGCACATAGTCGAAGCCTGCCTCCTTGATCTTGCGGGCGTCCCGGTACTGCGCGGCGTCCGACACGGCGTAGCCGATATAGGGATACTCCTGGTGCCGGTTGGTGCCGCGCAGGAAGAGCTTCTCCCCATTGATGGTGAAACCGCTCCTCGAAATGCCGATGCGCCGGATGCCGATCCGCAGCGTCTCGGCATCGGTCACCAGGCCGCCGCTCAGAGTCTCGCACTCGAGGGAATACATCCTGGGCGCGGCCGGGCTCCAGAGCTCCGGCCTACTCGCCGCCAACTCCTGGAACACTCCCGTGTCGGCGCCGGGCTGGAGCGTTATTGCGGCGGAGGTGGCCGTGGCGACGACCGCTCCGCCCGCTGAGCGCAGCGTGGCCCGAACCCGGACGTCACGCTTCTCCCGGTATCCGTTCCGGACGTGGGTCTGCACCCGGACCGTGGCGGACTCGCGGGAGACGTGGGGGTAAGTGACGAAGATGCCGCCGCTCCCGGGGCGATCCGCCAGCAAGGGATCGGTGATAGAGAGGCGGTCCTTTCGGATCAGATACACCGGCCGGTACAGCCCGTGGTACACGTGAAAATCGAGCTGAGCCAGCGGCTTGGGGCCGGTGATCGAATTGTCGCGGTTGTCCAGCCGCACCGCCAGCAGATGCTCTCGACCCGGCTTCACCTTACCGCTCAGGTCCAGCACGAAAGGGAGATAGCCCCCCAGGTGGCCGCCCACGCGCTCGCCGTCGAGCCAGACGTCGGCCACATTCATGGCGCCTTCGAAGCAGAGCAGGACCTGGTCCTCCGCGGCGCCAGATTCCACGCGAAGGCGACGGCGGTACCAGCACACGCCCTGCCATTGTGCCTCGGGGGAGCCGGCCGGCCCCGGTATCAGCGCTTCGATTCGAGCCGTGTGCGGCAGGGCGACGGGCTCCCAGGAGGTGTCGTCGAGGCCGGGGCGATGCGCGCCGGCCGGGTCGTCGCGCACGAAATTCCAGCCGGCGTCCAGACGAACCACGTCCCGTCCCGGCGCCCCGGCGCAGCCGCCCAGCCAGCGTGGGGCGTTGAGCACCGTGGCAGCTCCCACCGCCGTCATCCCCTGGACGAACGTTCTGCGCTTCATGGGCTACGACGTACCAGCGGGCTGGCGGCCGGGTGAACCGGTCGGCATTATACCGTGCGGCTCGGACGCCGAGTGGTGGCGGACGCCAGACGTAACTGAGAGCGAAGGGAGGGCACGTGCTGCGCGCATTGAAAGTCCTCGTTCCTGGGCTGCTGACAGTCTGGGCCTGTTCGCACTCGGGCAGCGGCGAGGTCCGGCCGACCGAGAAGCCGGTCTCGATCGAAGTTACCAACCGCCACGCGCTCCCCATGGAGATCTATGCCGTCGGATCGGGGATCAACCACCGCTTGGGAACGGTGCACCCCGGTCTGTCCAGCCATTTCGTACTGCCCCAGAACCTGATCGGCAGCAGCGCGGTCGAGCTCGAGGCGCGCGCCGGAGGAAACATCCGTCCGTTCCGCTCCGGTGAGATCCTGCTGTCTCCCGGGTCGGTGGTGGACTTCGTGATCGGTGCTCAGCTCTTCAACAGCACCGTCACGCTCCGACCGTAGCCGCGTCTCAACGGCTGAACTCGAGGGCCACCCACTCCACTTCCACGCCGTAGCCGCCCGGCGGGACGACCGCGCCGTCCTCACGCCGGAGCGACAGCTGTAGCCGCTCCAGGTGGTCCAGCCGGGGACGGTCGGTTCGGCCGCCTCGGCCATCTGCGGGTCCCACCCAGTAGTTCCACTCACCGGGAAATCCCTGCGGAAGCAGCACGCCACGGCTGGCGGTAAATGCCCCCAGTCCCAGCGACCGCTCAGTCCAGGTGCTGTCCACCATCAGCGCCGCACTCCAGCTGGTCCCGTCGTCCTCCATCAGCGTGACATGCAACACCTGCCGAGGCCCGAGACCGCGCAGCCGCAGGCGCACGGCCTCCGCGCCGGCGATGGTTTCCTGGCGGACTCTCACCCGGTCCGCAATCACGAGCGACGCGGTGTAGTCCAGCAGGCTCGACCCGCTCTTGTCCACTGGCAGCTCGACATGAAACACGGGCCGGCCGGTGGCCGCGGACATTCCCACCTGGAAGAGGCCGCGGCGTCCCGCGTCGCCGATACGGGTGAAGGCGAGGCGCTCGGCGTCGGCGGCAGGGTCGAACAACCGGAGCGGCGCTCGGGGACCGACAACATCCAATGCCCAGGATTCGCGGTCGAAGAAATTCCAGTCCCTGGGCTTCTGGCGCTGGCCTCCGGGGAAGGTGACGGCCGAGTCCCCGCGGAAGACCGTGATCACCATGTCCTGCGGTCCCTCACGCACCTCCGCCGCAGGAACGGTTGCAGCATACTCGTAGGCCCCGGCCGGTCGCATCGGGTAGGCGCGGTAGGCCGGCTCGCCCTTCCGCCGGATGAACAGCACAGACGAGTCGGGCGGGGTCGTATCCACTACTCGAGCGCGGAGCCGGGCGTCGCGGCCCGCCAGCAGTGCCGGCGCAAAGAGGGGCACGACCGAGACCGGCAGCGTATCAGGCGGGGGTGCGTGGTACTCGGCGAATCCGAGGTGTCCCATGTGACTGGGTAGCGTCGCAGCGTCCACCAGTCCGGCTGCACTCAGCACGTAGACACCGGGTGCCACGATGAAACCACCGCCGGCTGCCACCTCGGTTCGCGCGTTTCCCGCGGTTACCGGCTGCACAGTGAAGCTCTCGCCCAGGTCAGGGAGTGCAAGCTTCATGGGCCAGGTTCGGGCAATCGCGCGGGTCACGATCTTGTCAGGGCTCGGCGGCTCGAACGGATCGCGGACCGGCACCGCGTCGGGGTACACCTCGAGCCGCCAGAGCCCGGGACGAACCTTGTCCAGGAAGTAGATCCCCTCGCCACCGTAC
>DATBSM010000260.1:0-4370 GCA_036559785.1 Gemmatimonadales bacterium | reverse complement strand
TCGTGACGGGAAAGGCGAGGATGACCGTCGGAGAGGAAACCCGGGAAGTCGGACCGGGAACGGTGGTGTGGGCCCCGGCGGATCTTCCCCACGGCGTGGCTCAGGCGCTGGAACGAACCGTCCTATTAGTGGCGATTGCGCCGCCACCAACCGCGGCTACGCGTCCGGCTGCTCCGTGAGCGGCACCGGTTTCCCGCGAAGGACCCGCCGGAGCACCGGCCACCCATAGATGCTGAGTGCGAGCCATACCCCAACCAGCACCCCCAGCCCATTGGTATAGAATCGCCAGGCGAGCAGAATCCATCCCTGCCCCTCACCCAGCGGTCCCGCGGCACCGCCCAGAAAGCCAAACTCCACGACGCCGGCCCCCGACGGAGTGGGTAACACCATCTGACTGTACAGAAGAGCGAAGGACCCGAAGATGACCGGGCCCATCGGGGGTGGGCTCGGCAGCGTGAGGGCGAGCACGGGAAGGATCGCGATGCGGGTTGCCATCGGGATGACGCTCAAGGGGAGGCTCGCCACCAGCGGCCATCGTGGCATCCGCCGCAGGTACACCAGTACCCGGCGCAGGGGCCGCCGCAGGCGTCGTGTCGACGGCGACACGGTCCGCTGGGTGTAACGCCATAGCAGGATGCCGGCGATCATTGCGAGCAGGATCCAGGGCCAGGCATTGGTAGCGGCAGTGCGGAGGCCTGGCCCGGCCGTCACCCACCAGGCCGGCGCATACTTCCAGATCAGCCACGCCCCCACCGCAATGAGCACCAGCCGTGAGATCACCGCTTCAATGGTGATGCCCACCAGAATCGCGGTCATGCGCGCGCCAATGCGCATCATGCCGGCGATGCGGGCGGGCTCTCCGCCGAGCCGCATCGGCGTGAGCGCGTTGGCCGCGTCACCGAAGGCGTTGACCACGAACGCGTCGCGCAGCGTAAGGGCGGACCCCAGCCCCTTCATGATCCACTGAATCCGCCAGGCGCGAACCAGAAAATCCAGGATCACCAGCCCGAGACAGGCGCCGTGCGCCGCGAGCGGGCTCACCGGGCGAGCACGGTGCGGTATACCGAAAAGAGACGATCGAACACGGCGTTCCAGCTGTGGTGCGACTCGGCATAGCGGCGCGCCAGCAACCCCAGGCTGGGCAGGTCCGCGGCGAGGAGCTGCTCCGCCACCTCGGCCAGATGGTTGGCATCGCCTGAGGCGTACAGCATGCCGGCCCCGGAGCGAGTTACGGTCTCCGCCACCCCGCCCTGATTGACCGAGAGCACGGGGTTCCCGCTTGCGAGCGCCTCGACCGAGGCGAGCCCAAAGGTCTCCGCCGGACCCGGCGCCACCGCCAGGTCGACCGCCGCATAGAGATCGGCCAGCTGATCCCGATCGCGCTGGAACGGCAACCAGATGGCCCGATCCCCTCCCGGGGCCTCCAGCAGCGACAAGCGCGCCGGCCCGTCGCCCACGATCATCAGGCGCGCGCCGGTGCGCCGCTCCACTCGGGGCCAGGCCGCCAGTAGCACGTCCAGATCCTTTTCCCCCGCGATTCGTCCGACGTACATGGCGAGCCGGCCCGACGGGAGCCCGAATCGGCGCCGGGTCTCGGCGGCGTACTTTCGCCGGGCCGGATTGAAGCGTTCCAGGTCCACACCCAGCGGGACGCAGGCCACGTTCTCGAGCCCCGCCTCCTGGAGCTCCCGGACAACGGTCTCGGATGGAGCGATGGTGGTGTCGACCAGGCGGCCGAGACGGCGCACATACCACCAGGCGGCAGAGCTGGCGCTCCGGCGCAGCCATCCGGCCGACTGAGGGCGCGGAGCGATGATTCGTGGGAAGTTGCTGTGATAGAACCAGATCGTGGGTACGTCGATTCGCCGGGTGGCCAGACGAATCAACCACGGTGCGGCCCACGCACTGCCCACCTCGATCAGGTCGGGCCGCTCGTGGGCGACGATCCGGCTGGTGGACTCGGTGGCCAGCATGAACCGGTACGGTTTCTGGGTGGGAATCGGCGGACCGTGGAGCCGGTAACAGCGGACGCCGCTTCCCTCGAGGATCTGGTCTTCCGCGCCGGGAACTACCAGCACCTGCCGGAGCAGCGGGTTCCGCTGGACGTAGCGCACCTTCTCCAGCAGATAAGTCCGCACTCCCCCGGTGGTCTCACCGAAGAATTCAGAAATGTCGAGGATGCTGAGGTTGGCAGACGGGCGGAGCCGCGGGGGCAGCTCGGACCGGGATATGTCGAGCGCTCCGGCCTGCGGAACACTCAATGGCTGGAGATCGAGAATGGCAGACGCAGAATCAGTCAGAGCAGTCCCCGAGCGGGTACATCGTTCCGCAGTTACCGCAGCGATTCTTGCAGCCCCAGGCGCGGGTTCGGACCTCGAAGCCGCATCGGTTGCATGTAAGCGGGGCAGCGGGGCGGCGAGGCAGCGAGGCGGTTGAAAGGTTTGGCGGCTGATCATGCCCGAGCGAGCCGGCGCGCGGTGCATTGGGCAGTGGCCGGCCTGCTCCCCCGCCGCCCTGCCGCCGGGCCTCACCCAAACCGGTACGCACCGGTCAGGAACGGATTGGTCAGCCGCTCGACACCGATGGTGGTGTCGGGACCGTGGCCGCTGTGAACCACCGTAGAGTCCGGCAACGAAAGAAACTCGGACTGGATGCTCGCCATGAGCGTGGCCGCGTCGCCGCCGGGCAGGTCGGTCCGGCCCACCGACCCGTTAAAGAGCACATCGCCGCCGAAGACCATGCCTTCACCCAGAAAACTTACGCTGCCTGGGGAATGGCCGGGCGTGAAGCGCACCGTGAATTCGAAGGCCCCCACATTGAGAACCTGGCCTGCCACGAGCTCCCGATCGGGCGCCGGCGGTTCTTCCAGCTGCATCCCCACCCAACCACCAAACTGAGGCAAGGCGTCGTAGATAGGGCGGTCCTGCGGGTGGAGATAGATCGGCGCACCGGTGGCAGCATGTACCGGGCCGACCCCCATGATGTGATCGATGTGTGCGTGAGTAAGCCAGATGGCTTTCAAGGACCAGGCGCGGGCCTCCAGCTCGGCAAGGAACATCGCCGGTTCCTGGCCCGGATCGATGATCACCGCTTCCCGGGTACGCCGATCGGCTACCAGGTAACAGTTCTCGGCGAACTGGCCGTTGGGCAGCGCCACGACTTCCAGATCAGACACCGACTTGCGCCTTGGATTCGAGCCGGCTCTTCCGGTCGGTCAGGTACTTCTCGACCGCGATGGCCGCCGTGGTGGCATCGCCCACCGCAGTGGTGATCTGACGGGTCAGCTGCGACCTGACATCCCCGGCCGCGAAGAGGCCCGGAATCGAAGTCATCATCCGATCGTTGGTGATCAGGTAGCCACCCGAATCATGCAGGGCATGCTGCTTGACCAGCCCGGTATTGGGCTGGAACCCGATGAAGACGAACGCGCCCGTCGCCTCCAGCACCTGCTCTGCCCCAGTGACCGTATCCACCAGGTCGATTCCGCGCAGGCCCTGCGGTCCGCCCATGAACTCGCGAACGCGCTTATTCCAGATCACCTCGATCTTGGGATTGGCGAAGAGCCGCTCCTGGAGGATTTTGGAGGCGCGGAACTGATTCCGCCGGTGAATGACGTACACCTTCTCGGCGTACCTGGTCAGATAGTCGGCCTCTTCCACAGCGGCGTCGCCGCCGCCAATCACCGCGACGATCTCCCCCTTGAAGAAGGCCCCGTCGCAAACAGCACAGTACGACACCCCTCGACCGGCGTACTCAAGCTCACCGGGAACACCGAGCTTGGTCGGCGTGCCACCGGCGGTGAGGATGACCGTCGGGGCCTCATACACCTTTCCCAGCGACGTCGCGACTTCGAAAATCTCGTCGTCTCGCCGGACGATTCCCTCCACGGTGTCCTGCCGAATCTGGGCTCCGAACTTGACCGCGTGGGCCGTCATCAGGTCGGCCAGCTGACGCCCCAGCACGTGCTCGAAACCAGGGTAGTCGTCGATCCACTCGGTATTGAGCAGCTCGCCGCCGGGCACACCCCGTTCCAGGAGGACGGACCGCAGAAGACCCCGGCCCGCGTACATGGCGGCACAGAGACCTGCCGGCCCCCCACCCACGATGACAACATCCAACTCTTCGCTGCGGATCATGCGTTCCCCAAGTATGTGCTCCTAAAATATAGAACGTCTTGGAGTTCCCGCAGAGGGCTATTGGCTATTGGCTATTGGCTGTGGGCTATGGGCTATGGGCTCTGAACTGCGGGCACCACCGCCGGATTCGGCTGCAGGAGCTTGGGAGTGACCGTCAGGAGCTTGGGACTGACCGTCAACGGCTTGGAACTGGCCGAAAATGACTGAGGACTGGTCCAAAGGAGTTTGGAACTG
>DATBSM010000259.1:0-10262 GCA_036559785.1 Gemmatimonadales bacterium | reverse complement strand
GTCACAACCGCCGACTCGGTACCGGCGGCGCCGGCGCCCTTGTCCTTGCAGCCCAGCGCCAGGGTAAGTCCCAGCGCCGCAATAGCGAGTGAACCAACAGCATTACGTCTGGACATCGAGATCTCCTGGCCCGGGGGGGGGGAAGCGAAAGCCGAGCTACCGTGGCAGCTCGGCCATCTTCACTTCGGGGCGTCAGGAAGCGGCGCCACGGAGAGGCTAATGCTGGGTTATCCTTGCACGGAATTGCTTCCCACGGTACGGCGCCGAATCTGAAGTGTCAAGCGGAGCTGCTGCCCCAACCGCGGAGGGCACGGACAAAGTCGTGAAGCACCAGAAATTTCTCGTAGAGAATGACGCCCTTGCGCTTCCGGCCAAACTCGCCAAAGAGATCGCGCAGGCGCCCGCGCCGGGTGACGTAGAAACGAAAGGTCTCGGCGAAGTCCTCCTGCGGGTGCTTGGCGGCGTAGGCACTGACGAAGTTGGTGGGAGCGATGGCTATCCGGCGGCGCTGAAAGTACACCCAGGTGTTATCCATCCCGCGGTAGGCCTTGTCCACTTCCCCGAACGCCCGGCGGAACTGTCGGGTACGGGTCCAATCCCAGTGATGATAGAGGAAGCTGTGTCCCAGCTCGTGGGTGAGCAGCCCCACCAGCATGGTCCAGGGGATCTCGTCTCGACGGCGTCGGCCCACCACGTAGCGTTGCTCGATCTCGACGATCGCGGGATACAGTGGGTCGACACCGGATATTCCGGGGCGGAGGAGGACCCGATAGCTCCAATCCTTGATCCTGGACACGAGCAGAAGGCGGCGCACGCGGGTCAGTGCGCGCGGGATGAGGTCTCGACCGGTCGGGTCGCCCCCGCACCAGGGACAGGCATTCATCCGGTCGTCCACCCCCCGGCTGCAATGGGGGCACTCGCCCTCGAAATACCGGTCCTCATTCCAGCTTTGCTGCCGGCTGCACCAGGGACAGTAGCGCATCGGGTACTGCACCCCGCCGCCGCATCCGTAGTCGCAGCGAGCATCCATGCGGAATCCGCGGGGGGCCTTGAGCGGCTCCACGCTGGAATACCCCTCCTCGTGGATGTTGGCGCCGCACCAGGGGCAGTGGGCAAACCTTTCCGACACGGCCCACCCGCACTTGTAGCAGTCGGCGCCGGTGACCCCACCGACGTCATTCCAACGCTGAGCCCGGCCGCAGGCAGAGCAGTAGTCCCGATAGCGCTGGACGATGTTGCCGCAAACGCACCGCTGGTCGCGGGGCCAGGCGGAAGGCCGGCGCCTACGTGCGCTCATATCTAGCGATCGCCGTATCGACGATGCGTTGGATGAAATCGTAGTATTCCATCCCCGCCTTTGCGGCCGCGTTGGCCATATCGTGACCGTAACTGATGAAGGGATTTGCATTGGCTTCGATAACCCAGACTTGCCCATCGGGCGCGAGCCGGAGATCGAGCCGGGCATAGTCCCGGAGCCATAGGGCCCGGCAGGCGGTTCGGCAGGTCTCCTCGATCCGCGCGCGCACCGCCTTGGAGATTGGACGAGCCACCACGTTTCGGATTCCCCGGCGTTCCCGGTAGGCCTCGTCCCACTTGGCAGACTGGGTCGCAATACGCTCCTCCGGGCGGCTCTTTCGCTTGTCGAAAACCATCTCGATTATCGGCAGGATCTCGAGCGAATCGTCGTTGCCAAGAACGCCGACATAGAGCTCCCGTCCTTCCACGAACTCCTCGGCGATGGCCGCCTGGCCAAACCGCTCCTGAATGAATGCGACCCGGTCGGCCAGAGACGCTACGTCCTGCACTACGGAGGCCTGAGCGATGCCGGCCGAGCCATCGGCCTGCAGTGGCTTCACGAAGAGGGGAAACCTCAGGTCGGGAGTGGACTCGACCTTCTCCTGCAGGCGATAGGAGGTGAAGCCGGGGACCTGGATGCCGAAGTAGGCCAGGACCTTCTTGCTGATGGCCTTGTTGCGTGTGACCTGAAGGGCCAGAGGGGGAGCGCCGGTGTAGCGGTATCCCTCTGCTTCGAGCAGCCCGGGAAGCAGGTATTCCAGCGCTTCGTTGCCCTTGAACGCCTCGGCGCCATTGAATACCAGATCCGGCTTCCAGTCGGAAAGACACCGGACCAGGTACTGCAGTTCGTCACGCACGCCGATCAAGTGGATCTCGTGTCCGCGTTCGCGAAGCGCGTGCGCGATCTGGTACTCCATGTCAGGCTCGTCCGTCTTCCAGGCGGCGATGTCCTTCTCCATCTGGATCTCGTGCTCGGCGTGCTCCCAGCCCGAGTACGGCGTATCAAAAACGACCGCGATGCGCATAGGGCAGCAAGATCCACGGGTCGAGCCTGTAACGCTAGTCCGGCTTTACTCTTGCGTGACTTCACCCACCCACGCGAAATGCCCGTCATTGAGCCGACTGAAACCCACTAACTCTTTCAGTCTCAGGTACTTGGTCAGTGGCTCAGCGATTGCTCTCATTTCTGCTGTTCCCTGCTTACATAAAACGGTCTAACCGTCCACGCGAATCGAGCCGCCCATGTACCAACGTCTGTTCAGGACGCTGGTCATCGCTATTGCACTGAGCGGTTTCACACCCGCCGGGATCCTTGCCGCCCAGACACTGACCCCGGCAGAACTGGCCAGAGTGGAGGACTGGTTCCGCCGCACCTCCGCTCGTACCAGGGATGGGCAGTGGGGCATCGCCATCGGGTCGATGGATGGCAGGGTCCTCTGGAGCCTCAATCCTCATCAGGAGCTGATTCCGGCCTCCACCGCCAAGGTGTTCACGGTGGGGTTCACCCGGGCCCGGGCCGGCGGCGGGGCACGTATTGCCACCCGGGTGATCGGCCGGGGCCGGCTCGATTCGGCAACGGGGCGCTGGCAGGGTGGCTGGCAACTGGAGCTGGGCGGCGACCCGACGTTGGAACGCTCGGGTCGGGCCGGCCCCAACCTGCGTGCGCTCGCGCGGCAGCTTCGTGAGCGCGGGATCACCACTCTCGAGGGGCCCCTCCTGCTGACCAGCCGTACCGGGCCCGCGGCATCGAGCTATCCGACGGTCTGGTCGACCGACTTCGCCGGCCAGCTCTATGCGCCTCCGGTCGGGCCAGTCACCCTGCACGAGAACACGATCTCCCTCAACCTCCGGCCTGGTCGGGACGTCGGCTCGCCCCCCAGCTTCATCTGGGCATACCCGGCGGGTGTCGACCGGCTGGTGCGCATGAGCGCGACAACTGTAGGGGGGAGCCGTCGCAGGCTGGCTCTGATCGCCAACAGTGAGGGCGGCTGGACCCTGGCTGGCAGCATCGGCATCGACTCGAGAGTGGCGGGGATCTCCGCGGTGGCGCACGACCCGGTGAGCGTACTGGGCTACGCCTGGTCGGCGGCGCTGGAGCATGCCGGCATCCGCTGGATCAACCGGACAGCTCCGCCCGCCACCTGGCCGGCGCTTCCGTCGGTGCTCGCGAAGGTCGAATCAGCGCCGTTCGATAGTGTGGCGGTGGAGATCAATCGCCGGAGCCTGAACATCGGCGCCGAGCTGGTGCTCCAATGGGCCGCGGCCAGCCAGACATTGGGTCCCGCATTGCTTACCCAGCACGTCCGCGACGTCGTTGGACCTCAGGCCCGGGTGCACCTCGTGGATGGGAGCGGTCTGAGCGAGCTCGACCGGGTCAGCCCATTGACCACCATGCTTTATCTGGCCCGCTATCCCCAGCTTCGGGGGGCGGAGCGCTTCCCGCTCCTGCTTCCGGCTAACGGGGTCGGTACACTGCGGACCCTGCGCCATGGCATGGGGCGCGGGGTGGTGCACGCCAAGACGGGTACCCTGGACCGGGTCGCTACCCTGGCCGGCTATCTTGGCCGCCGCGACGGCGTGCTGGTGATCTCCCTGATGTACAACGGACGGCGGATCCACGACGCCCGTCAGGCCGAATGGGAGCTCTTCCGGCTGCTCGGAGCCGAGGGGGTTGATCTAACTGGTGCCCTGGAGACTCAGATGGGAGGCGGGACCGATCAACTGGACGATGTGGAGTAGGGTGACGCTCGCGTCGCCGCGGCCCAGGGGTTGCGGTGGGATTTGGCGGCGGGTCCACGCCTCGTAGCCACTGGTGGAGTGACGCCTAACCGCGCATTATCTCTGCCTTCCAACCCGCGGATCCCCGCCGCGGCAACCAGACTACCCCCGGAGGGGGCATGGATTCGACAGCCCGGCAGGCCCGACTGAAGCCGGAGTTCGCGGAGCTGTACCCGCCCCTGACACCTGACGTCTGGGAGCCGGCTGCCGAAATGGGCGCTCGGGTGCTTCTCTGGCAGGTTCAGCAACGGGGGACAGAGGCCCTCGGCACGCGGCTCCTGGACGAGCGGCATTTCGAGTTCCGGGGAGGCTGGTACCGTGGACAGGAGACCGACCTCCGTACCAGGGTCTGCGACCCAGCGTTCAACGGGCCGGTGTAAACCTCAGTACTGCTCGATCAGGATCTTACAGCACCACTCCATGCCGCGGCGGAAAATCGGGCGCTTCCGCCACTCCTCCAGCAGGATCTCCTTCGACCGCGCCAGGTCCTCCGTCATCCCCCGTTCGATGGCCTGGGCAAAGTCCTTGTCCCCCACCCCCAGCACGTTCTCTTCGTTGAGCTCCATGCTGCGCTCGTCCAGGTTGGCGGACCCCACGATAGACCAGGAGCTATCCACCACGGCGGTCTTCGCGTGCATCATCGCCGGCTGAAATTCGAAGACCCGTACCCCGGCTGACAGCAGCTCTTCGTAATAACCCCTTCCGGCCGCTTGCACCGGCAGCGCATCGGTATTGTTGCCCGGCACCAGGATCCGCACGTCTACCCCGTTTTTCGCCCGGTCGATGACGGCTCCTCGCAGGCGCTCGTCCGGAATGAAATAGGAGTTGCAGATCCAGAGGCGTTTCTGTGCGTTGATGAAGCTGACCCAGAACAACAGACGAATAGGCTGCATCGCGTCTGATGGAGAGCTCACCACCGAGAGTCCGCATGGGCCAGGGCCGGGTTTCAAAGTGGGGAAGAAGCGGGGGCCGGCGATGACCTCCCCGCAGCAGTAGACCCAGTTAGTGGCGAACGCTGACTGAATGCCGCCGACCATGGGGCCGGTGACGCGGGTCATGCTGTCGCGCCACTCATGCGGGTTGCTGACGTTGCCCTTCCATTTCTTCGATACCGCGGCGCCCCCGGTGAAGGCTATCTCCCCGTCGATGACGATCGCGCGTCGGTGGGTCCGCTTGTAGAACCGCACCAGGCTGCGCAGTCCAAAGGGTCGGAAGCGGGTGACCTTCACACCGGCCGCGGTGAGCTCGTCCCGGTAGCGCTTCGTCATCTTGATGCCACCGAACCCGTCGAGCAGCAGCCGGACCTCCACGCCCGCGCCAGCCCGCTCCTTGAACGCCTCCATGAACTGGCGCCCGATCTCGTCCGGCTCGAAAATGTAGACCTCGAAATTGACTGAATCGCTGGCCTTTCGGATGGCGTCCAGCATCGCAGGATAGAACGCATCGCCATTCTGCAGGATGGTAACCTCACCGCCCTGGAAGATCGGGGTACTCAAGCAGCCCGACGTCCACTCCACGAATCTCTCCGAGCCCGGTTCGGCCTTGAACCCCAGCGTGAAATCTTCGCTGGGCCAGTCCGGAAGGAAGAGGGCACCGATAACCCCGATGATCGCCATCACGCCAATGGCCATCAGGGTCCATGCCCACCAGGGCAGATCGGATCCGATCCCCAGCAAATCGCTCATTGAGAATCTCCGCTCGAGGGTTGGAGATCGATCCGCCCCAGCAGCGGATGGTGATCGGAACCGAAAACCCGCGCGCCCCGGTCTTGCGGGTGCTCGTCCAGCCGGTGCACCTGGGCCTCGGCGATGACGCCCAGACGATCGCGGACCAGAAGGTAATCCAGCACCAGGCGTGGCATGGCGTGAAAGGTGTGCCGCCAGCGGGGAAGGGAAGGCGGTACGCCGAAGGTGAACCCGGCCTCGCCCAGCAGGCGCCAGGCGCGCTCGTATCGTCCCCGGCCGAGGTTGAGGTCGGCGCCAAGGATGGCGGTGTCATCCTTGATCGAGCCGATCAGATGCTGGGCTTGTAGTGCCCGCCCGGCCGCACCGAGCCATCGGTGCCCCGGCGGCCCCCGCGGATCGAGATGCGCGCTCACCAGCCGGAGCTTGATGTCGCCCAGTGTCAGGGTGGCTGTCACCGCTACCCGGCGTTGCAGGACCAGCGGGAGCTCGATCGCGTGGGCACTTTCGAGCGGGAGGCTGGAGAGGATCGCATTTCCCCGATCGCTCTGATCGGCACCGTTCCGCATCGAGGGGGCGTAACGCAGGTTCATGCCGAGCGTACGCGCGGTTTCTACTATGTCCTCCTGCGGCCCGAGTTGAGCGATCAGGACCCGTCCCGCCTGGCCTTCCTGCTGCTGGGGGATCGATGCGTCGCGGCGGTACGCCTCCTGGGCGAGCACCACGATTGGCACGTCGGGGTCAGCGCCGAGGTCGGCGTAGTCTCCGTTCCGGATTCGGCAGACGACCTCGCGCAAGCGGCCCCGGCCGATCCACACGTTCCAGCTCAATACCACCAGACCGCCGGGCACGGAGTTCTGATTGGCCTGAGGACCCGTCAGGTCAAGAGCGACCTGAGACCCTACGTTGCGGCGCCACTCATCCAGGCGAAGTCGCTCGTCGTCATCGTGGCGCGTCAGTCCGAACTCGGCGGGGTTGGCCAATGGCGATATGACCGCTCTCCGGCCGAACGAACGGCCATGTAGTGGGCCTGCTGCTGCGGCTGAGCTGAGTGTAAAGGTAAGACCAAGGCGGTTACGACTGATGTGATGAGGGCCACCCCGCTCAAAAGCATTGATGGCGTGTATTTTCCAGTCCATACGGGGCGGAGCCCCGCCTATCGCCAGCAAGGGAGCTCGGACGCGATGAAGGCCACTGATATTCGCCGGGGTCATGTGATCTTTTTCCAGGGCCAGCCCTGCCGGGTGATGGAATTCACCCACCGGACGCCAGGGAACCTGCGGGCGTTCGTCCAGGCCCGGATGCGAAACCTGAACACCGGCTCGACCTTCGAGCACCGATTCAGCGCCACCGAGTTTGTGGATGAGGCCCGGCTGGACACCAAACAGCTTCAGGTCATGTACCGGGACGCCAATGGGGTTCACGTCATGGACGCGGAAACCTACGAGCAATACACTCTCGATCTGGAGATGGCAGGAGACCAGGCCCAGTGGCTGGAATCGGGAGTCAACTTCCAGGCGGATTGGCTGAATGGGCGGCCGATCTCGATCGAGCTGCCGTCCGTAGCCGAGCTGGAGGTGGTCGAGACCGCGCCGGTCATGAAGACCGCTACCAAGACGGCCAGCACCAAGCCCGCAAAGTTGAGTAATGGCGTCACGATTCAGGTTCCCGAGTTCATCAGCGAGGGCGAGCGGGTGCGGGTGAATCCTCGCGATGGCGTGTATCTCGAGCGGGCCAAGTAGAGATACCTCGCAAGGGCTCATCCCTCTCTGAGGGGCGGCGCTTTCTTCGACTCGCTCTTGCCGGAGAGGCTGGACTGCTTCTGCTGGCATGGGTGGCGGGGCGCTGGCTGGGCATCTCCCCATCGGAGCGTCTTCGGCCGACTCCTGGCTCGCTGGCTATCGGGATTCTGGCCGCGGTGCCGTTGCTGTTGGGGCTCCGCTGGACTCTCACCACCAGCACGAAGTCCATGCGCCGCCTCGTGGCCCTGGTTCTAGAGCAGCTCGGGCCGCTACTCGCTTCGCGCTCTCCGGTGGAGCTGGTTCTCCTGGCGGCTCTCGCTGGATTAGCCGAGGAGATGCTCTTCCGCGGCGTGATGCAGATCGGGCTCGCGCGCCTGCTGCCGGATGGGGTAGCGCTGGTGGTGGCGAGTGCGGCGTTCGGATTGGCTCACTTCATCACGCCGGCCTATGCTCTTCTGGCTGGTCTGGCCGGCTTATATCTCGGCGGTCTGTTCCTCCTTCAAGGAAACCTCGTCGCGCCAATCGTGGCCCATGCGGTCTACGATGTCGTAGCATTGACCTGCGTGGCACGGCTGTACCAAAACCACAGTACTCGTACTCGCTAGATTGCACTCCATGGATGCCATTACCGCAATCAACCAGCGGACCTCGGTTCGCCACTTTCGATCCGACCCGGTCTCCCGAGAGACCATCCAGCGGCTGCTCGACTGCGCGGTGCGCGCCCCTAACCACAAGCTCACCGAGCCTTGGCGCTTTACGGTACTCACCGGGCGGGCCAGGGATCGGTTCGCCGAGATCCGGGCGAGGCACCGGCTCAAGCGATATTCCGATCCCTCCACGGCAGAAGCGCAGGCGGGCGCCGACAAAGTGCGGCGGGAGTCGAGGGAGGCCCCGGTCTACATCGTGGCGATGGCGGCAGTGAATCCGGATGAGATTACCCGGGAGGAGGACTACGCCGCGGCCATGATGGCTGTTGCCAATCTCATGATCGCGGCGGAATCTCTGGGCCTCGGTACCTTTCTCAAGTCCGGCGGGGTGATGCAGGACCCGGAGCTGCTGCAGCTGGCGGAAGTTCCCGACGGGTTCCGGGTGGTAGGTCTCATCTCGCTGGGCTATCCGGCCGAACGGGATCCGCCGCGCCGTCGCAAGCCCGCTGCCGAGCTGACCCGCTGGGTGGAGAGCTGAAGGAGTCGGGTCAGCCGCGTTCATGGGAGAGTATGCCGTTGCCGGGATTCCGTTTCCGGGCTAGACTTGCGGGCCCCTCGGGTGCCGACCAATGGAAGCAACGGTGAGACAAATCACTGCGGCAGTTGCCGGCTGGGTTGCAGCATCTGAGTCCGGTCCGAAAGGGTGGACTCGGGAACGATGGCCCAAGTTTGGGCAGGAGCAACTCATCGAGGGGGTCAAATGAAGATGCTATTGACGGCACTAGCCGTGGTGGTCGGGCTGAGCGCGTGCGACAGCCGGCGCGGCCAGGACACCGGGCGGACCGAATCGGTCGATACCACGATCACTACCCGGTCCACCCAGGACACCACGATCATTACCAGCGACACCACGATCCGGGCGGACACTGTCCGCAAGGAAGGCGAGTTGAAGAGGGACACTGCCAAGAGCCATTAGTTCCCTTCCGGGTGCGTTGCACATTTCATCCGCCCCCCGGCGTCGGCCGCTTCCGGCGCCGGGCACTTGGGGCGGGCAAGACTACTCCTGAAAGGCAGACCTCTCTCCGTGCTCGCACAGCGGACCTCACGTTCGGCTCAGATCCTGCTCTTCAGCCGCAACTTCATCAAGCATCCGAAGATGCTTGGTAGCCTGATCCCCAGCTCGCGCTTTCTGGTCAACAAGGTCCTGAGCGAAGTGGACTGGGCCCGGGCCCGGGTGTTTCTGGAGTACGGACCGGGAGTCGGGACCTTCACCACCGAAATCCTCCGGCGTATGCGGTCGGACGCGGTGTTGATTGCGATGGAGACCAACGCCGACTTCGTGCGGTTTCTTCGGGGCAGAGTGCGAGACGAGCGGCTGCATGTCATTCATGGCTCGGCGGCCGACGCCGATGCGGCGATGGCGCGCCTGAACCTGCGTCAAGCCGACTACGTGATCTCTGGCATCCCGTACACCACCATGCCGGCTCACGTGCGGGAAACCATCCTTCGCAAGACCCATTCGGTCCTGCACCCCACCGGGGCGTTTCTAGTCTATCAGTTCACCCGCACCGTGCTGCCGTATCTCCAGCAGGTCTTTGCCCTGGTGCACCAGGACTTCGAGCCGCTGAATGTGATGCCGGCCCGGCTGTTCTTTTGCCGGCATCACCCCGACCGCATGAACGGAGAGCGGAACGGCCAACGCACTAACGGCGCGGCGCGACCGGCGTCTCTTCAGCCCGTGGCGCCTGATCCGACTCCGAGTGCCACACGTCCTCTATCGTCCGGCTGATCTCGGGCAACACGTCCTCCCTCACCTGCAACCCGTCCTCCTTGAGGAACCGAATCACCGCCGCCGGAACGATGTTGTGGAGCCGGGTGACGGCTTCGGCGTAGTCGGTAAAGTGCTGTTGGGCAAGCTCCGCTACTTCCCGGTCCTCGAGTGCTAGTCCCGTCGTGTAGAGCATCACGTACCCGATCGACGCCAGGCTGAAGGCCGTGTAGTCGTCCCGCAGATTCTTCGGCAGCCCCTCGCGCCGTACCAGGTCGATCGCCGCGGCCCCGAGTCCCAGCACCGCCGAGCCAGCCCGTTTGATGACATCCGCCGGACCACCCGCCGC
>DATBSM010000258.1:0-2741 GCA_036559785.1 Gemmatimonadales bacterium | reverse complement strand
GCCGAAGCCGAGTGCGGTGGACGACTCCGGCTCGTAGTTGAGACTGGCATCGTTGAGCCGGAGCTTCTCCAGCGCATCGCGCAGCCCCTCATACTGTTCCGAGTCGGTGGGGTAGATGCCGGCAAAGACCATGGACTTGACGTCGCGGTAGCCCGGCAGGAGCTCGGTCGCCCGATTCGCCGCATCCAGAATCGTGTCGCCCACCCGGGCGTCGCGCACGTCGCGCAGGCTGGCGACGAGATATCCCACTTCGCCGGCCGCGAGCTGATCGGTGGGATGCTGTCCCAGCTGGAGGTAACCCACCTCGTCGACGTGGTGTACCTCGGTGGGGTTGGCGCCGAAGACAATCTCGGTCCCCTCACGCACCACGCCGTCCACCACCCGGATGCTGGGGACGGCCCCGCGGTACCGGTCGTAATAGGAATCAAAGATGAGCGCACGAAGCGGGGCGTCCAGCTTGCCTCTCGGCGCCGGCACCCGGGCCACCACCGCCTCCAGCAGCTCGGGCACCCCGGTCCCCTCCTTGGCTGAGACCGCCAGGATCTCCTCCCGCTTCGCCCCGATGAGATTCATGATCTCCTCGGCTCGCCGCTCCGGTTCGGCGCCGGGAAGGTCGATCTTGTTGAGCACCGGGATGACTTCGAGACCCGCATCCATCGCCAGAAAGAGGTTGCTCAGGGTCTGGGCCTGGATGCCCTGGGAGGCATCGACCACCAGGATTGCGCCTTCGCACGCGGCCAGGGACCGGGAAACCTCATAGGTGAAGTCGACGTGTCCCGGAGTGTCGATCAGATTGAGCTCGTACTCGAGTGCATCCCGCGCCGTGTAGCTCATCCGCACGGCGTTCAGCTTGATCGTGATTCCGCGCTCGCGCTCGAGATCCATGGTATCGAGCAGCTGCTCGCGCATCTGCCGCTTCTCCACCGCACCGGTAGCCTCGATCAGCCGGTCGGCCAGGGTGGATTTGCCATGATCGATGTGGGCGACAATGCAGAAGTTGCGAATTCTGGACTGGGACATGGGGGGAAGATAAGTGGGGCAGCGGGGCAGCGGGGCAGTAAGTGCGTTCTCCAGAATGCGGATTGACCTGATGTGATTACACTTTAGCGCGATGCCGCCTACGATCCTGAGCGAGAGCACAGACCGCCCCGCTGCCCCGCTGCCCCGCCGCCTCCGTCGCATATCGACCGACGACCTCGGCATGCTTCTGGTGTGCCTGATCTGGGGCTTCAACTTCAGTATCACCAAGTCGGCCTTCGATCAGCTCCCGCCGCTCGCGTTCACCGCAATCCGATTCGCCATTTCGAGCGTCCTGCTCTGGCTGGTGCTGCGCGTGGTCGAGGGGCCGGCCCGGCTTCCTCCGGGTGCCATGAAGCGCCTGGTCCTCCTCGGGTTGGTGGGAAACACGCTCTATCAAATGGCCTTCATGCTGGGCCTGTCCCGGACCACCGCGTCCAACAGCGCCCTCATCCTGTCCACCGTGCCCACCGTCGTGGCGGTGTTCGCCGGGGTGCTCGGACTGGAACGGATTACGACCCGGATGCGCTGGGGAATCGCCCTGGGCATGCTTGGGGTGGTATTGGTGATAGCCACGCGCGGGGTCGCCTTCGATAGTGGAACTTTCAGCGGGGACTTGCTGAGCCTCCTCGCGGTATTTTGCTGGGCCGGCTATACCGTGGGCCTTCGCAAAGTACCGCAGGGGGTAAGTCCCCTCCGGGTCACCACCATCACGACCATGGCAGGAGCTCCGGGACTGGTGCTGGCGGGCCTGCCGGAGATCCTCCGTCTGCATTGGGGCACCGTCAGCACGACGGCCTGGCTGGCGGTGGCATATGCGTCGATTCTGTCGCTGGTGGTGGCGTACTTGTTGTGGAACAGAAGCGTCAAGGCCATCGGCGGGACCCGCACGGCCATCTACATGTGCCTGACACCCATTGTCGCCGTGCTCGCGGCGTGGCTCCTGCTGGGCGAGCGGCCCCATCCGCTCCAGGGGATTGGTGCCGTGTTCATCATCACGGGGGTCCTGCTGACGAGGACGGGCGGTACGGCAGACAGCGTGAGCGGGGACAGGAAACAGCGTGAGCGGTGAGCGGGAAACCAGGGCAAGCGTTCCCGCTCATGAACTTTCCCGCTTACCGCTTACCGCTAACCGCTTACGTTGTTCCCGCTCCTACTCGACTATTTCCTTAAAACTCTCGGGCTTCCACTCCGGCCGCTTGGGGGCATTGGCCACCTCCTGGCCCAGGAAGTAGAGCAACTTCAGGATCCGGGCTTCCTTCCCGCTGTCGATCTTCTCAGGCGAGTCGCTGACCTCATGGTAGTCCTCGTGCACCCCATTGAAGAAAAACAGAATCGGGACGCCCTTCCGGGCAAAGTTGTAGTGGTCTGAACGGAAGTAGAAGCGCTCCTGCGGCCAGCGGTCGTCGATGGCGGTCATGCGAAGCTCGGGATGTGCTGCGTTGACCCGCTCCAGGGTGGCGCCCAGATCGGAGTGCTCCTTACCAATCGCCACGATCGTATCCGCCCAGTTCCGTCCGATCATGTCGATATTGATGTCCGCCACGATTTGCTTCAAAGGCACCGGAGGGTGGGTGGCGAAGTAGTTGCTGCCCCACAACCCTTTCTCTTCGCCGCTCACGGTGAGAAAAATCAGCGACCGCTTGGGCCGGGCGCCCGGCCGGCTGAACGCCTCGGCGAGCTCGATGACGCCGGCGGTGCCGGAGGCGTCGTCGTCGGCCCCG
>DATBSM010000257.1:0-3812 GCA_036559785.1 Gemmatimonadales bacterium | reverse complement strand
CAGCACCGCAAGCAGCACCCAGAGCCACGCCCATGAGGATGCGCTCGGCCGCATGGCCACCGAGCGGTCCGCCACCCGGCGAGGAACATCGCGCCGCTCCAGTGGAGTGAGCCGCCGGTTGACCGATGGGGAGTCCAGCGGTGCTGTCGGCTGGCTGACGATCGGAGGCAGCCCAGTCCCATCGGCTCCCGCCCCAGCGACGCCCGCCACCGCCGCGGCACTGCCAACGAAGGTAGCGACCGAGGAGCGCACCGCGCCGGGCGCCGCGATCGGCTGTCCCCGGAACGAGGCCACCAGCTCCTCACAGCTCTGGAACCGGTCGAACGGATCCTTCATCAGCATTCGCTTGATGACCTCGAAAATCCGCCGCTCGTCAGCCGTCACCAGGCTGGGCATGGGAATCGGCTCGGTGATGTGCTTGTAGCCGATGGAGAAGCTGTCCTCGCCGTCATAGGGGACCGTGCCGGTCAGGCACTGATAGGCCACCACGCCCAGACTGTAGATGTCGCTCCGGCCATCGATGGCCTGGGCCCGTGCCTGCTCGGGGCTCATGTAGTGAGGTGTCCCGATGGACATTCCCGTTCCCGTGAGCTTTTGTCCCGAAGCAGCCTTGGCGATCCCAAAGTCCGTCAGCACGCTCTGCCCGAACTCGTCGAACATGATGTTGTCGGGTTTGATGTCCCGGTGGACGATGCCCCGCTGGGCCGCGTAGCCCAAGGCGCCGCCAGCCTCTGACAACAACCGTCGGATCTCCGGTGGCGTGAGCTTCTTCCGCGCGCCGAGCACAGTGGAGAGCGACCCGCCGCGCAGGAACTTCATGACGAAGTAGATCACCCGGCCGGACCGGCCGACGCGGTAGATCGAAATGATGTTGGGATGCTCGAGCTGCGCCGCAGTGCGGGCCTCGCGCTGAAAGCGCTCCACGAACTCGGTATCGAAGGCGAGGGAAAACGGCAGGACCTTGACCGCCACCTCACGTTCCAGCTGGCGGTCCTTGGCCCGGTACACCATCGCCATGCCGCCTCGGCCCAGCTCCTCGATGATCTCGTATTCCGCCGCGAGCGACTCGCGCACGAGGTCGAGCTCCTGCAGCACACCGGTCGCGATGGCGTGCACCGGTGTGGTCGCCATCAGGTCGAGGCCACAGGAGGGGCAGAACTTCGATTTTCCGGTGATTTCGCTTCCACATCGGGAGCAGAACATGGGGGCAAGCTACGTCGGCGCTCAAGCGAGTTCAAGCGGAGTGCATGGCGTATCGCGAGAGGAGGTTGCGAAAGGCGGGGAGGCGGGAAAGCGGGGAGGCGGGGGCGAAACCGTGGGCGTAAGTGGCGGCCTATCAACGTTCAGAGGGAAAACCAGCGCGCTTCCGCGCCTGCCCGCTTCCCTCCCTCCAATGGCACGTCCCCTGCAGCGGATTTCCCGGACCATCCCGCGTCATCTACTTGGAGAGCCTGTGGTACCGTATCACACGATCGCCTTCAGTCAGCAGAAACTCAGGGCTGCCCTCAGACGGGCTGCCGGCCAGGAACCAGCCTTTACCTATGGGTTCGTGGTTCATTCCCGGCGCCACCACGAGCGCCCGACCCTGGGCCTGATCACCCTGCACGGCGAGAGTCTGGCATTCAACGAGCGGCTGCTCAGCTCGCTCGAGGGTATTCCCCTCTGGTTGTTCGGGCACGCGCGCATCACGCTGGTGCCGGGTGTCTCGATCACCCCAGGGGAAGGAGGCCGCACCAAGCCGGCCGACCGTCCGCTGGCGTCGATGCTGATGCACATTGCCACCTTCGATACCAGCACTGGCGTCACCCAGCACCTGGTCCAGGTGGAGGCGGTGGTGAAGGCCGAAAGCCTGGTTCAGCCGCTGCTGATCCTTGCGCCGACGAGACCGTCCGCGTGGCCGATGTAGGAAGGCGGGAGACCAAAGCGTATCCTCACGACCGCTTCTCCTCATCGACCACCTGAAACTCCTGGCTTCGAGTGTCCTTCCGTCCGTCCGCATCCACCACCAACAGCTCCAACACGTAGCGGCCGGGCTTGAGGCGGTCGAGCTTGAGGCTCCGGTGCGTCGTGACCGCGTCCGTGGTGGCCTGTTGCTCGAACTTGAGCTTGATGGCCGCCCCTCCTCCGCCGAAGATCTTCTTGAAGACGCCTCCGCCGGAGCCTCGCTTCTTGACCGCCAACTCGACGGTATAGGGGGCCGGGCGAAGCCCCTCAATCTCATAATACAGCTCCATCTCCTCGCCCCGTTTGTAGGTGCGCAGCGGGTTGAAGAGCACGGTGTCGTCCGGCGTGCGCCGCCAGCCGAGATTGGCGGTACGGGAGCCGAGCACGAGGTCGCTGAGGCTCAAAGCGGCCGCGCTGGTCGGTCCGACCCGGACGCTGTCGCTCGGCAGAATCGTACCCGCGTCGTCACCCTGCTGAATGGCCAGGCGGTAGCGGAGGGCGCCGGATGGCACCGGGGCGGCCACTCGGCCCACCAGGTGTTCGTTGGGCGGCACGCGCTCGGGAGCGACGAAGTGCCGGGTGGTGTCGAGGGAGGCCACGACCTTGTCTTTTTCGTCCATCGCCATAAAGCGCAGCCGGACACTGTAGAGGAACCCGCGGGTAACGGTGACCGGCTCGAGGCTCGATCCCCGGATCGCATAGGCGATCTGCACCTGATGCCCGGTAGAATCCCGCCCAACAGCGAGTACTTCCGAGGTGACCTTGAGCTCGATGGGGAACCGCAGCTCGTAGCTGTCGCTCGTCGTTCCTACCGCGATGCTCTCCCGCCCTGCTCGCCGTTCCTGGTTCTGATAGCGGCCGGTGCTGCCCTTGCCGGCGGTCTGGAGCCGGCGGTAGATGGGGGAGAGCTGCTCCCGCGACAGCATCAATTGCTCGGCCATGGAGTTGTCGCTCCGATCGCTCCGGTCCTGCAGCGTCACCGCGCTGCTGAAGCCGAGCACGTCGAAGAGACTCTCGACCAGCTTGAAGTCCTGCACGTCCTCGCGCGCGATGAAATGGAAAATCAGGTCGCCATCGGTGCGGGTGTAGCGCCAGGATTCGTTCGGCTCCAGACTGGGGGCGGCATAGGAGGCCCGACTCGATGGCTCGCCATGGCGGATATAGATGACGCCGCGGTCGTCGAAATCGCGGCTGCCGGAGCGATAGCGCTCGACGATATCGTAGTGCCGGTTATTGGAGGTGAGCTGGAAGTTCTTGCGGGCATAGAACAGGCGGCGGTAATGCTCGCGCAGGCGCTCGCCATCGGTGCGCAGGTCGGCCAGGTCGCGCTGACCCCAGAAGCGCCGGAGGTACGCCGCTCGGCGGGGACCCTGCTCGCCATCGAACTCACCCAGCACGCTGTCGGACGCAATCGTTGCGAGGTCACCCCGATAACCGGCGACGGTGATGGAGTCGTCCACCATGGCGCCTTCGAAGTACGGCGTGACCCCTTCGAAGCGGCCCAGCAGGAGCTGCGTACGCGCCACCTCGAGGAGAGCCAGTCCCCGATTGGAGCCGCTCTGCAGGTACCCGTTGAAGGCCACCAGGGCTGAGTCACCATCACCCACCTCGCGCTCGACCCGGCCGCGCGCGAGCAGCACCTGAGGATCCTTGCCGGCGGGGGTGGAGGCCGACCGCCGGAGGGCCTCCAGTGCCACCCCCAACTTGATGTTGACCCGCTGCCTCAACGCGGTGTTTGCCAGGTCCACCAGACCGCGGACGAACGACGGGTCGACCTCCGCCGATTTGGCGAACGCCACCGCCGAACGGGTGAGCGCGTCCTTGCCCAGCATGGTCTTGAGCCCGGTCACGAAGGAGATCTGGGAGTC
>DATBSM010000256.1:0-14304 GCA_036559785.1 Gemmatimonadales bacterium | reverse complement strand
CTCCCCTCTGGCGTTCATGGGGTCGACGGCGGCAGTCTCGATACTCTCGTTTCTGGCATTGGCGGAATACATCGCCGACAAGCTGCCCCACACCCCCAATCGCACCAGTCCGGGACCGTTGATGGCGCGAATCGTCATGGGCGGATTGTCGGCGGCCTGTCTCAGCGTAGCGGCTGGATCTTCGGTGCTGCTGGGCGCCGCGCTCGGTGGGATCGGTGGTGTGATCGGGGCATTCGCGGGATACGAGTTCCGCAGGCGGTTGGTTCGCGGTCTCAAGGTCAAGGATGTGGTCATCGCTGTACTGGAGGACCTGGTTGCGATTGGCCTCGCGTACCTGATCGTATCGCCCCGATAACCTCTAGAACTCCACTCCAATCCCCAGATTCACGTGCGCTGCCGACCGGGTGCCCGGCGAGTACTCGGTTCGAATGCCGCGGCCCTCGAGTCCTACAACTGCCGGTCGGTGACGCCAGATCACGTGGCCCTCGAACGTCGTGTTTCGGAGCCGGGACGACGGCACCAGATCGGCGTCATCCGGGTCGTCGATCCCACCCCCGGCTCCCAGCTCCCAGCTTCCAGCTCGGAAGTTGAGCTGGGCCCAGCCGCCCTTGGCGGCGACCGGCACGCCATTCCGCACCATGTTCTGCCCGATGCCACCGCCACCCAGTCCGGCCAGCGCCTGCCCGGTGAACGCCTCGGCCCGGAGCTCGAAGCCCGCGGCCAGCGGCGTCCACACACTCACTGCCACCGCCTCGGAGGAGATCCGCCCGCCAGTGCTGTCCACTAGCCAGCCGTAGTGGCCCCCGAGGCTCACCTCGCCCTCGTTCTCGCCGGCTCCCCAGCGGCCCCGCACTCTGCCCTGGAGATAGGGACGGCCGGACCGCTCCGCCGCGTCCGGCTGGGTGAGGTAGGCCGTCTGTGGCTCGCCCGACGTCGGCGCCAGGGCGGCGACCTCGGCGCCAAAGCGGATGCCGCCCGCCGGAGCGAGGTCGGCGCTCACGCGCACTTGGGGGATCCAGAGCCAGAGATTGCCCGAGCCCGCAAACTCGGGAAATCCGATGGCAGCGATGGAGGACGGACTCACCTCCGCGATCGGTGGCGACTCCTGTCCCACCAGCAGGGCAAACCGGGTCCAGGTCAGCTCGGCGAATGCCCTGCGGATCCGGAGCAGGGGAAAGGTGCGGCCGCCGCTCGAGGGCTGCTGCCCGCCATAGAAGTCGACGTCCAGCTCGCCGATGAGTGCGCCGTCGAGAAACTCGGGGGCGACTCCCGTCACCTTCACCCGCGACTGCCGCACGGTGGCGCTCGAGGTGCTCCGCGATGGGCCTGCCCCCGGAGGGAGGACAAACTGAGGGACGTCGCTGTTGTTGACGTCCTCGCTGGTATAGAAGGCGTTCATCAGGATCAGCCCGTGCACGCTGGCGTCGAGCTGGTTCCCCGGCTCGGGGGAGGGCAGCGGCGCTGAGTCGCGTCCCGACGGCTGAGCGTAAGGGGTGTGGTGCGGGGAAGTCAGGCGCTCGAAGCCGGAGGGACCGATCCAGTGCCGCTGGGCGGGGCGGCCTATTTCAGGCTCCTGCCCGATTAAAACCGTGGACGTCAGCGATGATACCAGGAGACACGCGACGCACCCCACCCCACTCGGCCAGTGGCCCCGGGCTGACGATCGCGTTGACGCGTTCTGGAGCGTACGGTACCGTTCCCGCATGCGAGTCAAGATACTTCGCGTTCTGGTAGTCCGCCCGATACTCCTCATCGGCGCGGGAGCGGTGGTTTGGCTCCCAGCTCCCGACTCCCAGCTCCCAGCTCCCAACTCAGTCCACGGCCACCTGACCCTCCTGGAGAAGGGCGAACGCCAGGCGGAGGACGTAGGCCAGGCGGTGATCTGGCTGGCGACCAACGCACCCGCCTCCGTCGCCCCGATTCGGGCCGAGATCAGCACGGCGGAGAAGCAGTTCTCTCCCCACATGCTGGTGGTGCCGCTCGGTTCCACCGTCACCTTTCCCAACCACGACCCCTTCAACCACAACGTCTTCTCCCTGTCGGAGGAGAATCCGTTCGACCTCGGCATGTACGATCGGGGCGAGCCCCGGTCGGCCAAATTCGATCGCGCCGGGGTCGTCCGGATCTACTGCAACGTGCACCCGCAGATGAGCGCCCTGGTCGTGGTGCGCGACAATCCGTATTACAGCCAGCCGTCGAGCGACGGCTCGTTCACCCTCGACGCCGTCCCGCCGGGCCGATACGTCCTCCACGCCTGGCACGAGCGGGCCCCCGAGAAGAGCCGCGACCTCACCGTCCCGGTTGGAGGGGTCGAGAGCCTGGAGCTCGAGCTCGATGCCCGCGGCTACAAGTTCAAGCCCCACCTCAACAAGTTCGGCCGGCCCTATCCGCAGCAGGGGCGGCGGTACTGATGTGAGGCTCCCGCTCGGCACCAAGATCTTCCTCGGCACCGCGCTGGTGGTCACCCTGGTGCTCGGCGCCGCACTGCTGGTGACCAAGCGGCAGGCGGACCGTGCAGCCGACTCGGCCTCGCTCCAGGCGGTGCGAGCCACCCAGGCCGCCATCCGCGACGCCCTCGAAGGGCGGAGCCACACCCTGCTCCAGCTCACCGCCGCCCTGGTGCAGGTGCCGGTCTATGTATCGCGCATCGGCGAGTCGGTGCGAACCAGGACGCGGTCCGATCTGCTGGACCAGGCCGACGAGCTCAAGACCCAGATCGGCGCCGACTGGGTGTTGATCACCGATCCGCGTGGGGTGCTCGAGGCCTGGACCTCCCAGCGCGACCTCTTCGACCAGGATTTTTCCCGCGGTGCCCTGATCGGCCGAGCGCTGGAGGGCCGGACGACTGCCGGGGTCTGGATCGAGCCCGGCCCGACCGGAGACCAGCTGTATCAGGCGGTGGCGCTGCCGGTCGCGAGCCCGGGGAGCGCCACCACGCTCGCGGTCGTCTCCGCGGCGCTCAAGATCGACACCGCGTTCGCCAGCCGGCTCCGGCGCCACACCAACTCGGAGATCGTCTTCTTTACTATCGATACTTTGGGCGTGCCCCAGCTGGCCGTGTCCACCTTGGCGGGTAATGAGGTGGCCACAGCGGTTCGCGGCCTTCCGCGCGACAGCGGAGCCGCAGAACCGGTGTCCCGCATCCGGCTCAACCTCGCCGGCGTCGGGTATGAGGGCATCGTTAGCCGGCTCACCACCGCCGACAGTGTGCCGGTCGGTGGTTACCTGGGGCTCCATTCCCGTGACGCCGACCTCGCGCCCTATAGCCAGCTCAGCCGCACGATTCGAGGGGCCTTCTTCGTCGGACTCCTGCTCGCCTTAGGCTTTGCCCTCCTGGCGGCACGCCAGATTGCCGGGCCGATCAAGCGGCTGGTCGAGGCCACCCGGAAGGTGAGCGAGGGCCACTACACCGGTTCCATCGAGGTGGGGAGCAGCGACGAGATCGGAGACCTTTCCCGTGCCTTCGGCAGCATGGTGGAGGAGCTGAAGGAGAAGGACCGCCTGGTGCAATACCTCCGGACCGGGACGGCCAGCGTACCTTCGGGCGCCGCCCTCCTTTCTATTGGGCGGGTCTTCGCCGGACGCTACGAGATCCAGGAGGAGCTCGGCGCCGGCGGCATGGGCGTGGTCTATCAGGCGTTCGACCGGGAGGTCGGCGAGACCCTGGCACTCAAGGCAATTCGGCCCGACGTCAGGCAGCTGGACCCCACGCTGCTGGAGCGCTTTAAGCAGGAGCTGCGGCTGGCACGGAGGATCACCCACCGGAACGTGGTCCGCACCTTCGACCTGGGCGAGGTTGACGGGATCTACTACATCACCATGGAGCTGGTGCGGGGGACCACGGTCGCCTCCTTAATCAAGGAGGCGGGGCGCCTGGCGGTCCCGGCGGCGCTCACCATCGGCAAGCAGGTGTGCCGGGCGCTCGAGGTGGCGCACGAGGCCGGCATCGTCCACCGCGACATCAAGCCGCAGAACCTGCTAGTGGACCCGACCGGGTTTCTGAAGGTCACGGACTTTGGCATTGCACGGCTGGCGGGAGCACAATCCGAGGGGGGGCAGGCGCTCACGGTGAAAGGTGCGGTGGTGGGAACTCCGCAGTACATGGCGCCGGAACAGCTGCTGGGCGAAGCAGTGGACGGGCGAGCCGATCTCTATTCCACTGGGGCGGTGCTGTTCGAGTGTGTCACCGGACTGAGGGTGCTGGGGTCGAGCGACGCGATGGCGCTGATGGCTCATCATCTCAATCCGGAGGCGTCGACGCCCGATCCGGCGGCCCTCAATCCTGACATTCCGCCGGCATTCAGTCGGGCCATCATTCGAGCCCTGGCCCGAAGACCGGAAGATCGCTGGCCGACCGCCACGGAGTTCCTCCACGCGTTGGAGCAGGTGTAGGATGGGGCTATTGGCTGTTGGCCATTGGCTATTGGCTATTGGCTGCTCCCAACGGAATAGAAGCACCGAAGACCTTGAACTAGCTCGCTAGGCACAACCGGGAATTCCGAGGCGATTGTCTTGCCAATAGCCAATAGCCAACAGCCAGCAGCCAGCAGCCAACAGCCAATAGCCAATAGCTAATAGCCCTTCCAGGGATCTTTTTCACCAGACCAGACGTTACCGCAGTGTCCCCTCCATTGGAGTTAGCCCGAATGCCTCGTTCCCTGATTCGATCCGCCGGATTCATCGCCTTGCCACTCATAGGGTTGCTCGTCATGGGACCCAAGCTCGTTGGGGCCGCCCCGACCCCAGCCAAGAGCGTAGCGGTCTTTGCCGGCGGGTGTTTCTGGTCGATGCAGAAGGCGTTCGACGGCGTCGCCGGCGTCCTCGGCACCACGGTGGGCTATGCCGGCGGGACCAAGGCCAACCCCACCTACCATGAAGTCGGAGGTGGCGACACCGGACACGCCGAGTCGGTCCAGGTGGTCTACGATCCGGCCAGGGTCTCGTACCAGCGCCTGCTCGACATCTACTGGCACCACATCGATCCGTTGACCGTGAACGCCGCCTTCTGTGACCACGGCGCCCAGTACCGCTCTATCATTTTCTATGGCGACGCGGAGCAGCGCCGGCTGGCCGAGGCGTCGAAGCGCGATTTGGACCAGTCGCACCGGTTCGCCACGCCGGTCGTCACCACGATCCAGCCGTCAACCACGTTCTATCCGGGCGAGGAGTACCATCAGCAGTATTACAAGAAGAACCCTGAAAGCTACCAGGCGTACGTGATTGGCTGTGGGCGGGAGCAGCGGCTGCGGGAGATTTGGGGGGAGAGCCAGGTATCGGGGAAGTCAGGAGTCGGGAGTCAGGAGTCAGGAGTCGCCCGATGAAAGCCGGTATCCTCGACATTAAAGCAAAGACGAGATTCGGGATGGCGTTTGGGCTGCTTTTTGGGGCGTCCCTCGGACTCCCGACTCCCAGCTCCCGACTCTTGACTTCTTCGGCAGCGGCACAGTCTCCAACTAAGGAGTGGAATCCAGTGACCTTCAAGAAGCCCAGCGACGCCGAGCTCAAGAAGACGCTCAGCCCGGAGCAGTACACCGTGACCCAGCACGAGGGCACCGAGCGACCGTTCCACAACGCCTACTGGGACAATCACCAGGCCGGCATCTACGTGGACGTCGTATCGGGCGAGCCGCTGTTCAGCTCGCTGGACAAGTTCGAGTCGGGCACCGGGTGGCCCAGCTTCACCAAGCCGCTCGAGCCCGGCAACCTCCAGACCAAGGACGACCACCGGCTGAGTGCGGACCGCACCGAGGTGAGGTCGGCGCACGCCGACTCGCACCTGGGCCACGTGTTCGACGACGGCCCGAAGCCGACCGGCCTCCGCTACTGCATGAACTCGGCGGCGCTGCGGTTCATTCCGGTGGACAAGCTGGAGGCGGAAGGGTACGGGAAGTATCTCGGGCTGTTCGGGAAGGGTGAGAAGACCGAGAAGGCCGAGAAGGCCGAGAAGGCTATTGGCTATTAGCTATTGGCTATTGGCCTGTTCGCTGAAAACATCGACCCTCCTGTCGTCTCTAGGGAGGGTCGTTGACATCGGGATGAGAAGTTTTCTTAGTTGGCTAACTTGTATAGCCAATAGCCAATAGCCAATAGCCAATAGCCAATAGCCAATAGCCAATAGCCAATAGCCAACAGCCCATAGCCCATAGCCTCCCCCATGACCGCTGAGCTCTCGCCCGTCCTCCTCCTCGTTATCGCCGGACTCATCGGCCTGGTGCTCATCCCGCTCGGGCTCCCCGGGCTCTGGGTGATTCTGCTCGGCATCCTGGGTTACGGCTGGCTCACCGACTTTCAGACCCTGAGCGTTGTCTTCATCGCGATTATGCTTGCCCTGGCGATCCTGGCCGAGGTGTTCGAGGCGTGGGTCGGGTTCCGCTTCGCCCAGCGGTACGGGGGATCGAGCCGGGCGGGGTGGGGTGCCTTGGTCGGCGGGCTGGTTGGGGCGATCGTGGGTGTGCCGGTGCCGATCATTGGATCGGTAGTCGGCGGGTTCGTGGGGGCATTCGTGGGTGCCGCGGTGTTCGAGTACACCCGGGTGCGTCGCCTGGAAGGCTCGGCTAAGGCAGGGTGGGGTGCCGTGCTCGGCCGAGCGGCCGCGGCGGCGGGGAAGATGGCGGTGGGGATCGTGATGGTGGTCGGTGCGCTATTTCTGGCGATGCGCGGGTAAGGCTGCCCTACCGGTCCGAGGACCGGTGATTCCCGTAGGGCCGCCCTCCTGGGCGGCCCTTCATGTTGGCAAATGGGTCCGTCATAGGGCCGCCCAAGAGGGCGGCCCTCTTCTCAATCAGCGGTCCTCCGGACCGCTCGGCGCAGGAAATTCGGTCTCGGGTTCCCTCGCCATGGTCCCGAATTGCCGGTAGCTTCTAGCCAACAGCCAATAGCCAATAGCCAATAGCCCCCAAGGACCTCTTGTCTCAGCGCCGACTGATACTGATCCTCTCCATCGCCATCTTCCTGGGGTTCTTCTTCTTTCCCAGCTTCATCGGCCTGCTCACCGATTGGTGGTGGTTCCAGGAGATTGGCTACCAGGTCGTCTTCACTCGCGAGCTCGTCACCCGGGTGTTGCTCTTCCTGGTCGTGGGCGGACTCACCGGCGGGCTGCTCTACCTCAATCTCCGGATCGCCCAGCGCGGCCTGATCCCCAACCCGGTGGTGCTCCGGTTCATCCAGTCGGCGCCGAGGGTGGACATCACTCGTCCGCTGCGCCGGCTGACCCTGCCGGCCTCCCTGTCACTCGGCTTGCTGGCCGGCCTGGCCGCGACGCCGGGCTGGGAGCTGGTGCTCCGCCTGATCCACCAGGTGCCGTTCGGTACCACCGATCCAGTCTTCGGCCGTGATATCGGCTACTACGTCTTCACCCTGCCCGGCATCTCGGCTCTGCTCGCCTTCCTGTCTGCCCTCGTCATCATCTCGCTCCTGCCCCTGATTCCGATCTATGGGTTCCGGGGCGACATCGTCCTGGCCCCTCGCCGGCTCAGCATCGAGCCCACGGCGGGAATGCACATGGCCATCCTGCTGGCGGCGTCCTTCGTCCTCACCGCCATCCGGATCTGGCTGGTGGACATCCCCAGCCTGCTCTATTCGACTACGGGCCCGATGGTCGGGGCCAGCTACACCGACCTGCACGCGACGCTCCCGGCGCTCAGGGTCTCCGCCATCGCGGCGATCCTGGCTGCGACAGCCATCGTGGTCGGCGGCATACGCCGGCAGCTGCCTCGCTACGCGCTCCTGGCGATCGGGGCCTACATAGCTCTGGCCGCCGTCGGGCGCGGTCTGGTTCCGATGGTCATGCAGAAGTTCGTGGTGGCGCCCACCGAGCTGACCCGGGAGACACCGTATCTCCGGCACCACATCGCGGCGACTCGCCAGGCCTGGGGGATCGACAGCGTGGAGACCCGGGAGCTCAAGGGCGAGGCCAATCTCACCCTGGCCGACATCAAGGCCAACGGGTCTACCGTCGAGAACGTGCGGCTCTGGGACCGGGAGCCGCTGCTCCAGACCTTCGGCCAGCTCCAGGAGATCCGGACCTACTACGACTTCGTCTCGGTGGACGACGACCGCTATCAGATCGACGGCCGCTACCGCCAGGTCCTGCTCTCGCCCCGGGAGCTCAACGCCGCGTCGCTGCCGACCAGGACATTCATCAACGAGCACCTGACGTTTACTCACGGCATGGGCCTCACCCTGAGTCCCGTCAACCAGGTGACGCCCGAGGGCCTGCCGGTGCTGTTCGTCAAGGACCTGCCGCCGGTCTCGACCATATCGCTGAAGCTCACCCGTCCGCAGATCTACTACGGCGAGCTCACCGATCCGTACGTCTTCGTGGGCACCAAGCAGCGGGAGTTCGACCACCCGTCGGGCGAGGCCAACGTCTATACCACCTACGAGGGCAAGGGCGGGGTACGGGTGGGCAACATCCTGCGCCGGGCCATGCTGGCTGCCCACTTCGGCTCCTCGAAGATCCTCTTCTCGGGCGACATCACCAGCGAGAGCCGGGTGCTCTACAACCGCACCATCGTCACCCGGGCCAGGAAGGCGCTGCCGTTTCTGCGCTTCGATCGGGATCCGTACATGGTGGTCGCCGGCGACGGCACCCTGAAGTGGATGCTCGATGGCTACACTGCCTCGAGTCGCTATCCCTATGCTCAGAATCTCAGGGACGGGACCAACTATCTCAGGAACAGCGTCAAGCTGGTTATCGACGCGTACGATGGCACGCTGGCGGCTTACGTGAGCGCTCCCGGCGACCCGATGATTCGCACCTGGTCTCGCATCTTCCCGGGCATCTTTGCTCCGATGGACAGCATGCCGGAGGACTTGAGGGCCCACATCCGCTACCCGGACGACATCTACCGGATTCAGACCAATCTCTACACCACTTATCACATGGAGGCGCCGGAGGACTTCTACCACCGGGAGGACCAGTGGCAGATCCCGACCCTGACCGAGGGCGAGGGGGCGGTGCCGTTCATGCGGCACATCATCATGCGCTTGCCGGAGGAGAAGAACGCCGAGTTCATCTACATGGTGCCGTTCACGCCGCGGGGGAAGGACAACCTGGCGGCCTGGATGGTGGCCCGGAACGATGGCGACGTGTACGGCAAGCTCCGGGTCTACCGGCTGTCCCGGCAGAGCCTGGTGTTCGGTCCCCGCCAGATCGTGAACCGGATCAACCAGAACACCGAGATCTCACGGCAGGTGTCGCTCTGGGACCAGCGGGGCTCGCGAGTGATCCGGGGCGACCTGCTGGTGATCCCGATCGAGGAATCGGTGCTCTATGTCCAGCCGCTCTACCTCCAGGCGGAGGGTGGCCGGATTCCCGAGCTGAAACGGGTAGTGGTGGCCTATCAGAACCAGGTGGTGATGCAGGAGACGCTGGAGGGGGCGCTGGCGGAGTTGTTCGGAGGAGTAGCAGTCAGGAGTCGGGAGTCAGGAGTCAGGGAGACGGCCCCCGCGGCTGCTGCATCCCCGACTCCCGACTCCCAGCTCCCGACTCTCCTTCGCGAAGCGAAGCAGCACTACGACGCCGCCCTCCAAGCCCAGCGGGAGATCGATTGGGCCAGGTACGGCGAGGAGATGCGGAAGCTGGGCGAGGTGCTGGACCGGATTGGGGAACGGTAAGGCGGTAAGGCGGTAAGGCGGTAAGGCGGTAAGGATGTCATCCTGAGCGAGGCGAAGGAGCCAAAGGATGGGGACGGCAGGGGAGTTCGCTGCTTCCCTACCGCCTTACCGCCTTACCGCCCTACCGCCTTCCCGCCCTACCTGCGTAACCTGCGCCGCCCGGCGCGCATTTGATACCATGCCGCGGCGGACGTATCGTTAGACTGTCACCGACCTTCTCCGAGAGAACGCATGCCGGTGACCGCCAGACTATCGAAGCGATTCTACGAAGTTCTGGGCGAGGACGTGACCAACGAGCTGGTGGACTGGTTCAATGCCGTGGACTTGACCTACCGAACGGATCTTCGCGAGCTGAACGAGCTCAACTTCGCGCGCTTCGACGCCAAGCTGGAACAGCGCCTCGCTGAACTGCGGGCAGAGCTGCGCCAGGAAATCGCCGAGCTGCGCGCCGACATGCGCCAGGATATGTCTGGATTTCGCACCGAGTTGCACGGCCTCCGGGCCGAGCTGATCCGATGGATGTTCGGATTCTGGGCTACGACCCTTTTGACGTTGGCTGGACTGATGATCGCCATGCGTAGCTAGCGATTGATCCCGACGCTTCGGCTCCTTCGCCTCGCTCAGGATGACATCCCTACCGCCATACCGCCCTACCGCCTTACCGCCTTACCGCCTTACCGCCTTCATTGCGTCACCGCCACGCTCACCGTCCCGCTGCACCCGCTGTCCTGAATATTGGTCTTGACGCACACCCTGTATTTGTAGGTGTATCCCCGGCCTTCGACCGCAGTGTAGCCGGTGGCGTAGCCCATCAGCTTCATCGTCGTGCCGTCGCGTTGGATCCAGTCCATCGTCCCGTTGGGGGCATAGCCCCGCAGGATGGTGAACTCCACCGCGCCGGGCACCGGATCCCAGGACAGCCTCACCGTGTTGGGAGCCGGGGAGCTGCCGGTGAAGTTATTGATCGTGACCTGCGGCGGGACGTCGACCCGGATCGTGGCGCTCGACGCGATCGGGCCGGAGGGAAAGACGCTGAACACCTTGTAGAAGTAGGACCGGCCCCGCGCGGGGCTCCCGTCGCCCACCATGTTGTTATACCAGGAGAGACCGGTGATCTCGCGATAGGGTCCTGACTGGGCGTCCGCGCGGAGCACCTTGTATGTGGGGGAACCGGGGCTTCCGGTCCATCTAAGAATTATCTCGGCGGACGGACTGACATGACTCTCCCCGGTGAGGTTGCTGACCGGCCGCGGGCCGACGAAGGCCTCGACCTTGGCGGGGTTGGCAGCGTCACTGTACCGGCGGGTCCCGTTGAGGAAGTACGCCACCACCTGGTAGCGGGCAAGTCCCGGCGGGAGCTCGGCGACCGTGTAGGTCGCCGCCGGCACCGACTTGGGGATGCTGAGGCCGGTACCGCTCAGCTCGTAGTGGGCGGCGCCGGGCACCGGGTCCCAGGTCAGGGTGACGTCGCCCGAGGCGACCGTGCTGGCGTTCCAGGTCGGCGTGATCTGCGCGTTGATAACCCGGGTGGCGACGGTGGCCCGCAGGTTTGCCGGATTGGCCGGCTTGGTGGTTCGGGTCGAGATCGGATTCGATGTTCCCTGCCGTCCGTCGGCGTACTCGGCGGTGACCCGGTACTGCACCGGGACGTCGGGGTCGAGCCCGGTGTCGGTAAAGGCGAGCGCCGGCACCGTCGTCACTGTGGCCCATTGTCCGGTCGCGGCCCCGAGGCTCCGCTCGATCCGGTAGCCGTTCACGTTGAGCAGCGCGGTCCAGCTCAGCGCCACGCTGGTGGGAGCCGGCACCGCGGCCAAACCGGAGGGCGGCGGTCCCGGTGGCAGCACCGCGACGCGCCGGGCGATGATCGGGTTGGCCATCGCTAGCTGCGCTGCAACGGCGACCGGAACGGTGAAGGCCACCGGGTCGCTGGTTCCCAGCCGCCCGTCGGGGTACTCGGCGGCCACCCGGTAGTAGTAGGTCGATCCTGCCGCCGCGGTGCTGTCGGGGAATGTGGTTGCCCCGATCGGGCCCCGGGTCAGCTCGGCGAAGGCGGTCTGGTCCGGTGCCCGGTACACCCGATACCCCGCCTGCTCGGCCACCGGCTGCCAGCTCACGGTCACCGCCGGCCCCACCTGGGCGACCTGGATTCCTGTGGGGGCGGCGGCAGCGGCGGCGATCATCAGGCGCGGCTGCTCGGTGTTGGCGCGGGTGCGGAGGGGGACTTGGGCCAAGAGCGGGGTGCCGCCGGCGGCGACGAACCCCAGCGCGGCGAGCGCGAGCGTTGCGGGTGTGGGAGCAGGCATGGGTCCGGCCTGGAGGGAGATGAAGCCAAATTATGGACCGGCTCCGAACCTCGCCAGGGAGGGCGGTACGGCGGTACGGCGGTAAGGCGGTAGGTGTGTCACCCTGAGCGCAGCGAAGGGGCCAGAGCCTTTCGACGTACCGAACTTTTCAGCGGTCCCGACGTTTCGGCTCCTTCGCTTCGCTCAGGATGACAATGGTTATTGTACCGCCGTACCGCCGTACCGCCGTACCGCTACATGATCCTGTCCAGGATGGGAAATCCTACCCCGAACCTCATCTGCAGCGGCCGCGAGTTGCTGCCGCCCGGCGCCCCGGAACGAATCGTGAGCAGCCGGTGCTGCAACTTGACGGTGAAGCTCACCAGCTGTCCCACCTGGTAGCGCACCGTCGTGCCCAGGACCGCGCTCAGAGTCGAGCTCTCGAACAGGTCCAGATATGAAGGCTTCCCGCCGATGGCCATGCCGACTCCGGTGTGCACCTGCCAGGAGAGCGGCCCACCCGGGGGACGAATCCAGTACCGGGCCGCAGTCGAGCCCGCGATCGAATGCGACCCGCCTGTGAGATCGACCTGCTCGGCCGCGCCGTGCAGCGTCACGTATCCGGGACTGTAGCTGACCGCGTTGACGACGTCGAAGCGGTCGCTGAAGGTCAGTGTCATCCGGGCGCCCACCCTGAAGCCCACCTTCTGGCTTACGCGGAGGCTTCCATCCTGGAGCGAGAATTTGGTGGGAAAAGAGAGGTCGGCGATGGGACGGACGGCGATGGTTTGGGCCTGGAGCGGGACGGCGGCGAGGAAGATCGCGGCCGCCCCGGGTCCGAGGAGCCACTGGGCCCGAACTCTCGTCTGACGCAGCATCGGCCGAATGGCCATCCTGGCTCCCGCACTGGTGGAGACACAGTATGGCCCTATCAGCCGCCTCGGCGTCGTGCCCGGGGTCACCCGGGCCGGAGGGTCGCCCGTCACTTGTGAGGGCGGTAAGGCGGTACGGCGGTAGGGCGGTACGGGCACAGTGATCCAGCACACCGGAATGACCCCTAGCCCTACCATTACCGCCGTACCGCCGTACCGCCGTACCGCCTTACTTTCCATCCATGAAACGCCCCCGTCTCCTGCCCGCCCTCGGCGGCCTGCTCGCCCTGGTTCTCGTGCTACTCCTGATTCTCCCGATGCTGTTCAAGGGCACCATCGCCGGGCGGGTCAAGACGGCCGTAAACCAGAACGTCAACGCTAAAGTCGACTGGCGCGATCTTGGCGTGGGCTTCTTCCGCCACTTTCCCAATCTGACGCTGACACTGGACGACCTCACGGCCGTCGGCGTGGACCGCTTTCGGCGCGACACCCTCGCCCGGGTGCAGCACCTTCGCGTGGCGGTCAGTCTGCCGAGCGTCCTGGGCAATGTCATGGGCGGAAGCGGCCCCATCGTCGTCCGTACCGTCGAGCTGGACCGGCCTCGGCTCTCGCTGATCGCGCTGGAGGACGGCACCGCCAACTGGGATATCAGTCGGGAGTCGGGAGTCAGGAGTCGGGAGCCCTCCAAAGCGATGGCGCTTAGTCTGCGCCGTTTCGAGATCAAGGATGGCGACATCGCCTTCGACAATCGGCGAGCGAAGCTCAAGGCAACCCTCAAGGGCCTCACCCAGTCGCTCAGCGGCGACTTCAGCCAAAGCCAGGTCGATGTCCAGACTCGGCTCGACGCCGACACCGTCAGCGTGACCTTCGCTGGGATCCCCTATCTCAACCGGGTGAAGGTGGGCCTCACCGCAGACGCCCGGGCCGATCTTGCCCGGAAAGCCTACACCCTCAAGGACACCGAGCTCAGCCTCAACGACCTCAAGCTCGGCGTCTCCGGCTCCGCCCAGTCGGTGGGCAAGCTCCTGGCTCTCGATCTCGCGTTCAAGGCGCCGAGCACCAACTTCCGCAGCATCCTGTCGCTGGTGCCGGCGGTGTACGCCCGCGACTTCGATAAGGTGAAGACGTCGGGCAGCTTCACGATGGACGGCCGGGTGAAGGGCGAGTACGGCGACAGCGTCTTCCCGGCATTCGCGATCAATGCCAAGGTGAACGACGCCGCCTTCCAGTATCCCGATCTCCCGCTTCCGGCCCGCTCAATTTTCATGGATCTGGCGCTCACCAACCCGGGCGGCAGCGCCGACAGCACCGTGGTGAAGCTCGACCGCTTCAACATGAGGCTGGGGAGCAATCCGATCGAGGCCGCGCTGGTGCTCCGGACCCCGCTGTCGGATCCCAACGTGGATTTCCGGGTCAAGGGCAAGGTGGATCTGGCCGACGTCCGCCGCACCGTCAAGCTCGAGGGCGTGGATCAGCTCACCGGCACCGTCTCGGCCGATGCGGCGGTGCGCACCCGGATGTCGTCGATCGAC
>DATBSM010000255.1:0-8641 GCA_036559785.1 Gemmatimonadales bacterium | reverse complement strand
TCCAGCAGCTCCAGCGCGATCGGGTTCTGCAGCAGGCGTTGGATCACCCGCTTGAGCGGGCGGGCCCCGTAGACGGGATCGTAGCCTTCCGCGGCCAGGAGTGCCTTCGCCTGCGGTGTCACCTCCAGGTGGATGTGCCGGTCCTCCAGCATCCTGACGAGCTTCTCCAGCTGGAGATCCACAATCTGCACCAAATCCTCCCGGCTCAGCTGCCGGAACACGATGATGTCGTCCACCCGGTTGAGAAATTCGGGGCGGAAGTGATTGCGCAGCTCATCACGCACCCGCGCCTCCACCTTCTCCCAGCCTCGCGGATCCAGCTGCGCTCCGGCATCGACGATGTACTGGCTGCCGATGTTGGAGGTCATGATGATCACGGTGTTCCGGAAGTCCACCAGCCGGCCCTGGCTGTCGGTGAGCCGGCCGTCGTCGAGGATCTGGAGCAAGACGTTGAACACATCGGGGTGCCCTTTCTCGATCTCGTCGAAGAGCAGCACGCTGTAGGGCCGGCGCCGGACGGCCTCGGTGAGCTGGCCACCCTCCTCGTAGCCGACGTAGCCGGGAGGCGCGCCGATTAGCCGGGCGACGGAATGCTTCTCCATGTACTCCGACATGTCGATCCGGATCATGGCACGCTCGTTGTCGAACAGAAAATCCGCCAGCGCCCTGGCCGTCTCGGTCTTGCCCACACCGGTCGGTCCCAGAAAGATGAAGGAGCCGAGCGGGCGGTTCGGGTCCTGGAGGCCGGCGCGGCTCCGCCGGACCGCGTTGGCCACGGCAGTGACCGCCTGACGCTGGCCGATGACCCGCCGGGCGAGCTCGTCTTCCAGCTTGGTCAGCCGCTCGCGCTCCGACTCCATCATCCTGTTCACCGGGATTCCGGTCCACTTGGACACGATCTCGGCAATGTCCTCGGCGTCCACCGCCTCCTTCAGGTACATGGCACCGGCCTGGATCTCGTGCAGGCGCTTCTCGTCCTCCGCCAGCCTCCGCTCCAGCTCGGGCAGCTTGGAGTAGCGGAGCTCCGCCGCGCGCTGGAGATCGCCGCGCCGGGTGGCCTGCTCGATCTCGGCCCGGACGGACTCGATCTCCGCCTTGAGCTGCTGCATTTCGTGGAGTGAGGCCTTCTCAGCCTGCCACTGGGCCTTCATCCCGTTGGCTTTCTCGCGGAGGGTCGAAATCTCGCGCTCCAGCCCCTCCCGACGCTCAACCGCGGCCTTGTCCTTTTCCTTGAGCAGCGCCTGCCGCTCGATCTCCAGCTGGACGATCCGGCGCTCCACCTCGTCGATCTCCTGGGGCAGGCTGTCGATCTCGATCCTGAGCCGGCTCGCGGCTTCGTCGATGAGGTCGATGGCCTTGTCCGGCAGGAAGCGGTCGCCGATGTAGCGGTCGGAAAGGGTGGCCGCGGCAATGATGGCGTTATCGGTGATCCGGACGCCGTGGTGAACCTCGTACCGCTCCTTGAGCCCGCGCAGGATGGCAATGGTATCCTCGACCGTGGGCTCGGGGACCATGACCGGCTGGAAGCGGCGCTCGAGCGCCGGGTCTTTTTCGATGTGCTTCCGGTACTCATCCAGCGTCGTCGCGCCGATCACATGCAGCTCGCCCCGGGCCAGCGGCGGCTTCAGCATGTTGCTGGCGTCCATGGCGCCCTCGGCTGCTCCCGCGCCGACGATGGTGTGCAGCTCGTCGATGAAGGTGATGTACTTCCCCTCGCTCTCGGTCAGCTCCTTGACCACCGCCTTCAACCGTTCCTCGAATTCACCGCGAAACTTGGCGCCGGCCAGAAGCGAGCCTACATCCAGCGCCACCAGCTCACGGTTGCGGAGCGATTCGGGCACGTCGCCATTTACGATTCGCTGGGCCAGCCCCTCCACAATGGCGGTCTTGCCGACACCGGGCTCACCGATCAGCACCGGGTTGTTCTTGGTGCGCCGGGAGAGCACCTGCATGCAACGGCGGATCTCCTCGTCCCGGCCGATGACCGGATCGAGCTTTCCCTTGCGGGCCTCTTCCGTCAGGTTGCGGGTGTATTTCTCCAGCGCCTGGTACTTCTCCTCCGGCGACTGGTCGGTGACCCGATGTGACCCTCGGACTTCCTGAAGAGCGCGGCGCAATTCATCAGCGGAGATGTTCTGGGCGGTCAGGATGTTCCGGAGAGCGGTCCCCTTCTCTTCCGCCATGGCCAGGAGCAGGTGCTCGGTGGAGATGTACTGGTCGCCCAGCTTCCCTGCTTCCTTGTCGGCCCGGTCGAAGATCCGCTGCAGCTCCCGGCTGAAGCTTGGCTCCGCCCCACCTCCGGACTGGGTGGGAAAGCGAGCGAGCTCACGTTCAACGGCCTCAGTCACGGCGGTCAGATTCAGCCCGGCTTTCTGGAGCAGCGGGCGCACCACGCCTTCGTCCTGCGCCAGGAGCGCAGCCAGGAGATGGGCGTCGTTCACCACCGGATTCCCGCGCGAACGGGCCAGCTCCCCGGCATCCCGAAGTGCTTCCTGCGCCTTTATCGTCAATCGCTCTGGTCGGATCATCGGGCCCTCACATGGCACAGTCCGGCATCCAGCTGAGTCTGGGGCCGGTAGGTTTTGTGGAACTATCAGAATAACAATTTACTCCATCCCTGGCACGCAAAGAGGCAGCCTGTGCGGCTGCCCCTGCGATCACTTCTGGCTCGCGATCTTCCTCTGCGCGATCATCTTCCTGGTGAACCGCTCGCCATCGACGGTGAGCTGGTAGTAGTAGACACCCGGAGTGGCCTCGTGTATGCCATCCAGGTACCGCCCGTCCCAGAAAGCCCGATAGTCTCCACAGCGCAAGCGAAGGCTATCAACCCGCTCGCTCGAACCACTCGCCAAGGTCGGAACCGCCACCACCTGCACCAGCACATTGTAGACTTTCAGGCTGACCACCGGCTGATGACCCCTTGTGCACACCTCCCGGGAAATTTCGAACGGGATCGTCGTCGCCGGGAAAAACGGATTGGGGTAGTTCTCCTTCAGCTCGACCCTCGGAGGGAGCACATTCGCCTGTGCCGCTACCGGGGGGCCTGCTCCCACCAGAAGCCCGAGCCACCACCCCGGCCACGCAAAGCGGACCATGGGCGCTCCTCTTACGATGTAGAACGGTAGTGGCACCTCCGTGCTGGTCGGAAAACACTCGTAACACGTTCTATGGTGAAGGTCTAGAGTCGAGAGTCTAGAGTCAAGGGTGTTCGATTGGTCGGGGCTAGGGGTCTAGAGTCTAGGGGCTCGCGCGTAGGACTTCCTGACGCCTCCGGACCCTAGACCCTTGACCCTGGACTCTTGCTCTTCAGCCTCCTGCCCTCCCCCACCCTCACTGTAATCCCCTTACCATCCGCCCATTCGAGAAGGGGAATCAGGTACTTCCGGGTGAGGCCGAGCCGCTCCCGGACGGCACCCGGAATGATCTCCCCTTGCTGGCCAAGATCGTTCAGGACCGTGGTGAACTGGTCCAGTGCCTCGCGGGCATAGTACCGATCTCGCTCCACCGCCTCGACCTGTCCCCGGGCCGCCGCCATGCGCAGGACTGCCAGGAGATCCCGGCGGCCAGTACTGCGCTCCAGTTCCGGGACGGAAGGTGGATTCAGGTTGGCCTGGAGCAGCAGCCGGACGACACCATCGATTGCCGAGTCCCCTCCCGCCACCTGGGGTACGAAACCGGCCAGGGCGACCAGGCCATCGATTCGCCGCAGCCGACCGGCCTGGGCGAAGTCGCTCAGGGCGGCCTCCACCACGACATCGCGGGCGACCAGTGAGTGCCGGAGTGTTTCCAGCGGCATGCCGGCGTCGCTGCCATGCTGGCGATGATAGTCCCGCAGCACCCCAAGGGCGCGGACGCCAACCTCCTTCACCGCCTCGACCATCACCCAGATATCACCGAGCAGTCGAGCGGTGGGCTCGGCTCGCGCCACCTCGGCAGCGGCGGCTCGAGGAAGGCCGAGCAGCAGTGGGAGTGCCGCGGCCTGAATGCCCTCTCGCCGGCGGACGAGCGCGGCCCGGAAGCGCACGGCGGGATCAAGAGAGGCCAGCCCTTCAGGCCACGAGCTACGGCGGCCGGGCGGGAAAGGATCGAGCACACGGCCACCACCGATCGTAGTGACCGGGCTGTAGCTCCGGAGCACGAACCGGTCCTCCGCCCGGGCCACCAGGGATGTCTCGAGAGTGAGCCGGGCCATCCCGGTCCCTCCCGGCTCGATCGGAAGACGGGGCAGCACCCGGGCCATTACCTCCGCCGTTCCCAGATGCAGCCGAACGCGGGTTCGCGACTTCAAGGGCCGCGCGGCAGCCGGCAGGAGCGTGATCTGGACATCCAACGCGGACGCGGCGGCCCAGGGTAGCTCGTCGGTGAGCAGCACGTCTCCCCGGCCTACCGCCCGGCGCTCCACACCCGCCAGCCCGACGGCGGTCCGGGCTCTGGGGTCACTTCGCTCCACTCCATGACCGTAGCTCTCGATCGACCGCACCCGGGCCCGGAGACCCGCAGGCAACACGCTGACCGTGTCGCCAATGCCGAGCCGGCCCGACCACGCGGTGCCGGTTACGACCGTGCCGACGCCCGAGAGAGAGAAACTCCGATCGATCGGCATCCGGAAACCGTCGCCCGAAAGCCTCGGCGGAAGCAGGCTCGCACGGGCGGCCAGCCGTTCACGAAGCGCCTCTATCCCACCGCCGTTCCTGGCGGACACCGCGAGTGGAGGCTCGAAGTCGATCGGCGAGGCAGCCAATCGCTCCGCCACCTCGGTGGTCACCAGCTCGAGCCACTCGCTGTCTACCAGGTCCGCCTTGGTGATGACCGGGATCCCGGCCGGCACTCCCAACTGCTCCAGAATGGCAAGGTGTTCCTCGGTCTGCGGCATGATGCCTTCGTCGGCGGCAACCACCAGAAGCACCAGGTCGATGCCCGAGGCCCCAGCCACCATGGTGCGGACGAAGTCCTCATGGCCGGGGACGTCTACCACGCCGGCAATCCGGCCGGAGCCCAGGTCGAGCGGCGCGAAGTTGAGCTCGATAGTGATCTCCCGCCGTCTCTCCTCCAGCAGACGATCCATCGGCTTGCCGGTGAGCGCACTCACCAGAGCGGACTTTCCGTGGTCGATATGACCGGCGGTACCGATGATCACGCGGCTACCCAGGGGCGCTGGGTCCAGAACTCGAGCGCTGGAAGCTCGGCACCCTCGCCCAGGTGATAGCGGATGTACCGGGCCAGCAGCCGGCGGTGGGCGGCCCCATGCTTGCCACCGAGCTCGGGCAGCGGTACGTCAGAATCCATCAATGCAACGAGGTCGGCCCGGGCCTGGTCCGGGAGCTGCGTCGCACCGTGTAAGGCCGCGCAGTTGGGACAGAGTGCGCCTCCTTCGCGGGTATTGAAGGCGAGCGGTCCACGTTGCGGTAGCGGCGTACCGTCGATGACGCAGGCCTCCATGGACGGCTCGAAGCCGAGCACGCTCACCATCTGCCACAGCAGGCGGTAGCCGAGGGCCTCGACCGTGGGAAACGGGGCGACCTCCAGCTCTTCCAGCGCGCGCCGCAGCAGGTCGAAGCTCTCAGGATGGGGATCGGGCGGGGCAAAACGGAGCATGACTTCTCCCAGCGCGCAAGCGACGGCATACCGATCCAGCTCGGTTGCGAGTCCGACGTGCAGCCGTCTCAGATCGAAGCCGGTGAGGAGGTGTAGCTCCCGGTTCTCTTTGAGAAGAAACAGGGCCTGACCCTCGCTCAAGAGCTGGAGGGCCGCGCCGAAGCGGCTTTTCGGGCGCAGCGCCCCTTTCGCGATGACGCTCTGCACGCCGTACTCCCGGGTGGCGAGCCGGACGATTTTGGAGGTCTCGCTGTATCTGAGCGTGGAGAGGACGATCGCGGGCGTGGAGACCGGGGGCATGAAGGGAATGTAGCCCTGAGCGGCAGCTCCGGCTCTTACATCGGCAGCGCATCCGTCGGCTCGGCAGGCGTTTCGGTACCGGCAGCCGGCACCCGAGCGAGCAACGCCTGGCTGGCGCATCGCCCGACCGGTACCGACCGTATCTCGGTGAAGTCCGGCCGAAGCACATGGACGACTCCGGCTCCCGAGCAGCCCGCCTCCAGGGCATAGATCCGTCCCTGAGAGTCCACCGCCACGCCGGTGTTGGACGGAATCACAGTCCCATTGCCTTCACCCCGGATAACTCTGCGCTCGGCAGTGTCGAACTCCATGAGCCCTTCGCTGCGGGAGCTGATCAGAAGGCGCTCGCTAATATCTGCGGTGAGGTCTCCCGGACCGAAGCCCAGTCCGCCGAAGCTGGCCAATTCTACCCGGGCGACCGGGTCCACGATGGAGAGCCGTGCCTCGTCTACAGCGGCATCTCCCTCCTGAATGACATACACCAGACCATCTCCAGCGACGGTGCTGAACCGGGCATTCCCCGGTCCCACCAGTGGGATCTCGTCCACCCGGGCCGTGGCAGGATCGCGAGACGGGTCGATGACGCTGATGGAGCTCTCTCCCACCGGCTTGCCCAGGGAATCCACGTTGGAGTTCATGACCAGCACCCGGCCGCGAGTGAAGGTCACATGCTGCGGTGAAGGGCCGACGAGCGTGCTGGCCGTATCACCGGTGGCCAGATCGATCCGGGTAACTGTATTGAGGTTGGAATTGGTGACGTAGGCGACGGAGTCGCCCACCAGTGCCGCCCCGGCCACCCCAGAGCCGGGAGCGAGGGCGATGGTATTCACCACCATCCCTGCCCGCAGGTCCACGACGGCCAGAGCGTCCCGTCCACGGAGCGGGATGACCGCGGTGGCTCCCCGGGTGGCCACGCTGACCGGCAACACATCCGAGGCCCCGAGTGGGACGGTCGAGACCTGGGCCGGCGCCGCCACCGGTACCAGACTCAACGTGGCAGCCGCCGTGTTGAGTACGATTACCACCTCCTCTGGAGGAGGTAGCGGCGCCGACGTCTCGGCGCACGACCAGAGCCCCGCCAGGAGTGCGGCCAGGGCAAAGGGGAGAGAGGGGCGAGGTCGGCTCATGCGGGAAAGATTGAACCACTCGGTCCCCGCCGCCAGTCGTCTGCCGGTCAGAATTGGAACTTGGCTCCCCCGAACACTCCCCTCCGGCGCCCAGCAAAGCCGACCACCTGGTCGTAGGTCTGATCGAACAGATTCTCAGCCCGCAGTACAGCGGAAAGGCCGGGTCGTCCGGGGCCGGATTGAATCACCTCCACCTCGGTAGCCAGGTCCACGGTAGCGTAGCCCGGGAGCTCCACCCGTTCAGCCGGAAAGAGGTTGAAGTCCACGTCCTCCCGGGAACCCACATAGATGAGCGAGCCACCCAGCGTGACCCGATCGAGGACCCGGCCACGAGCCGACAGCTCTGCCGAGTGCCCCGGCCTCCGGATCAGGCGTTCGCCGGCGGCGAATGTGGCCGACGGCAGACCGCCATCGTCGGTCGCCTCTGCCACGAGGTAGGTATAGGAGGCCGACATCCTTATAGGCCCCACGGAGGTGGTGAGACCGGTTTCGATTCCCCGAGACTTTGCCGCGGCACCGTTGAAGTAGGTCGGTTCGCCCGGGGCACCCGAGCCGTCGTACACGATCATGTCATGGAAGCGCTGATCGAAATAGGTGGCCCAGATCGACACCCGGCCATCACCCAGCGTCTGTTCGATGCCGGCCTCCCAGCTGGTCGAGCGTTCGGGCTGCAAGGTCGAGTCGCCCACCACGAAAGGGGCGTCGCAGAACTGCTCGCAGAAGGTTGGCGCCTTGAACGAGCTGCCCAGCGAAGCGCGAATTCGCGTGCCTGAAGACAGACGGTAGACCGCTCCGGCGCGGTAGGTGAAGAAGGTTCCGAAAGCGCTGTTGTCATCCACTCGAGCGTTGAGGTTGAGGGCCAGACCAGAAGCCAGGTCCAGCACTCCCTGAGCGTAATACCCAACGGTGGTACGCCCCCGGTCGAACGGCGTGTCCGGCGTGGTGGCGATCCCGCCGAAGTTGGAGGTAGTCTCCCCTGACTGCCGCTCCGTCTCCCGTTCCAGCTGCATACCTCCGGTGACCGTCAATTCGGGACTCACGGTCCCATTGATCCGTGCGTCGAGGTTGCCCCGAAAGGCGCGCGAGTCCCGCTGTGAGGCAAAGCCAAACCCGAGAGTGTCACCCGCATTGTCGGGACCATCCGCGAACTCGCCGTCGGTGCGGTTTCCTCCGGCTGTGAAGCGAAGGTCGGTCCCGGAGCCGAGGCGGCGTCCAACATCAGCCGCGAGGGTGAGCATTTCCTCCGCGCTGGACTGGTTACTGTCGGACGGGACGCCGGCGAAGTCAGTCGGGAAATGATATCGGCTGTCGGTGTAGCGGGCGGTAACCGAGGCGTCAGTCCGAGCATCGGGAAGGCCTCGCACCGATCCACTCAGCGCGGTGTTCCCGTAGTCGTTGTTGAACTGGTAGGTGCCATCGGTGGCGAAGCGGCTGGCGTCGGCCGAGTAGGTCATATGGGAGGTCCCGCCAAGGACGCCGGCCCGTCCATTCACGGTGCCGAAGGTGCCGGCCTCCCCCCCGCCCTCGACCGCGAACCCAGCTTCTCCGCGCCGGGTGAAAATCTGTACGACGCCGGTCACCGCGTCCGAGCCGTAGAGCACGCTCCCGGGGCCGCGCAG
>DATBSM010000254.1:0-3883 GCA_036559785.1 Gemmatimonadales bacterium | reverse complement strand
ATCGAACGGTTGGGCTGCGCCATGATCGGCCAGACACCCGAGATCGCTCCCGCAGACAAGCGGCTCTACGCGCTGCGCGACGTAACCGGCACTGTGGAATCAATCCCGCTGATTGCAGCCAGCATCATGTCCAAGAAGCTGGCTGAGGGTCTCAACGGCTTGGTGCTCGACGTGAAGACCGGAAGCGGCGCGTTTCTTCCGGAGCCCAAGCGCGCGCTGGAGCTGGCGCAAACGATGATCGGTCTCGGCCAGGCACACGGCTGCCCGACGGTAGCCCTGCTCACCGCCATGGATCGTCCGCTGGGCCGAGCCTGTGGCAACGCGCTGGAGGTAGAGGAGGCCATCGAAGCGCTCCGAGGCGAGGGCCCGGAGGACCTGATGGAGGTTACCTACGCCCTCGGCGTCGAGATGCTGCTGCTGGTCGGTGCGGCGCGGACGCCAGCCGCGGCCAGGCAACGGCTGGAGGAGAGCGTTTCGTCCGGCCAGGCACTTCAGAAACTCGCGGAGGTGATCGAGGCGCAGGGCGGGAATCCAGCGGTGCTGGACGATCCGTCGGGGCTGCCGCAGGCGGCGGAGGTGGAGGTGTTTCGCGCTCCGCGCGACGGGGTCGTCGCGAGCGTCGAGCCCCGGCGGATCGGCCGCGCGATCATCGAGTTGGGTGGTGGGCGCCGGACCATCGAGGACCAGGTCGACCCGTCCGTCGGCTTCGTGATTCCGGCCAAGCCGGGCGATCGGGTTAAAGCCGGCGAGCCGTTGGCGTCGGTGTTCGCGCGGGACCGGGCCGGCGTGGCGGTCGGTCTGGCGGCACTCGGGGAGGCGATCGCAATCAAGAACACGGGGAAGCTTACCCCCCTCATCACCCACCGCGTCACGGCCGACGGCGTGACCGAGCTGAAGTAAGGCGACCCGATGCCGATGATCAGTGGACCGGTTCAAACCCTGCTCGTCGCGGTGGTGGCGATCATCGCGCTGGTGCTCTGGCTTCGGCGGGACCGCAGCTATCCCGGGCCGAGGCTGGCCGACGACGAAATCGACCGCGAGGAATTGGAGGCGGCAGAGCGGGAGGTGCGGGATCTCGATCCCAAGGCGCGGCCGGAGGATGGCTTTCGGGGCGACGACTGGGGACCAGGTGCATCACGCCCGCGGCCGCCGGAGCGGCTCTAAGCGGCGGCCTTCAGCGAGCGGTGAACCACTCCATGGCTTCCCGGGCGATGTCGTCAGGGACGGTATGCGGCCCGTCGAACTCACGATATCGGACCCGGTAGCCGGCGCTCTTCAGGTTTGGTACAAAGACTCGGCTGCTGGGGTCTATAGGAAGAATGTCATCCCGGGTACCGTGGGAGACGAAGATCCCGGGACGGCCAACGATCGCGGGCGGTTCCATGAACCCGGGTGAGAAGGCGAGGATGTGAGTAAAGAGGTCCCCGTTGGCCAGCCCCACCGATAACGCGTACGACGCCCCATCCGAGAACCCGCCGATCGCGAGGTGCTTGGTGTCCACGGCACACCGCTCGAAGGTCCAGTCCAACACCTCATCGATCGCCGTGATGTCGGCCCCGAATCCGCCCAGGATGACGTCCCAGGTCCGCCCGCGCGCCTCGGGTGCGAGGATGATGATCCCGAACGCCTCCGCCAGCGCCGTCATGTGCACGATGATACCCTGCGCGCCGCCGCGGGCACCGTGAAGCAGCAGGAGCAGCGGGAGGGGTTTCCCAGGTACGTAGCTCGCAGGAACGTAGAGCAGCCCGCGTTGAGAACCTGGGGTCAGCTCGATGCTGGTGAGCCCGGCGGGTGCGGGCTGGGATGGTTTCCGCGGCCGAGCAGTGATGCCTGCCTTGGCGGGATCGGTGTGGAGTTTCTTGCGCCCGCGGGGGCCAGCTTCGGTCCCGGTGTCCCTGGCTGCACGGCCACAGGCGGCCGCCAGTACCAGCGTGACAAACCACCGTCGACTGAGGGTGTTCCAGTGCACTGGCTGGATCCTGGTTGGACGCTCGTCGGGGCCCACGGGGGACAAGCATCCCGACGGATCGGGGTGGAGGGCGGTTTCGAGGGTCTGGCTATTTCCCGTTCCGCGCGCGAAAATAGCCTTCGGCGCTCAAGGAGGGAAAATGCTTGAACCAGCAGCCCGCATCTCGGACATGCACACCTGCCCCGTGATGGAGCCCGTGCCCACCGGCAACGGCACCATCACGACGTTCCCCCACGTCGGCGGTCCAATCCTGCCACCCGGTTCGGCGGATGTGATGATCGCGGGACAACCTGCCGCCATGGTTGGTACCCGCTGTACATGTACCGGCCCGGCCAGTAACTACCTCGGCCAACTCATCCACACGATCGCAACAGGGTCATCCACTGTCAGGATCAACGGCAAGGCCGCTGCGCGACGTGGGGACCGCACGCAGCAGAACGGCGTTATCACGGGAGGAGCGCCTACAGTGTTGATCGGTGGTTAGGCTGCTGGCGCAGCAGAGACAACCGGCGGAATCGCGCACTTACAGGAGAGGCTAACATGAATCGCAAGGTTGCCGTCGCCGCGATCGTCGGCGGACTGATGCACACGATGAGTGTGTTGCGGGGTCAAGAGGTCCAGCCGGCCCCAGGACGGGTTCGCCCGCCGATTGGTGGATTACAGCCCCCCGTGCCCACCGCGACGCTGACGCCGGCCGCAGTGGACGACCTTCAGCGCCAGATCAATGAGCTGACTGCCCGGGTCAACGTCCTGGCAGAGGCCCAGGCGAATACGGTGGGATTCACCAAGGTTGGCAACGATTTCGTCTTCCAGCCGGCCAGCGGGAACGTCTCGATCAAGGCGCCGATGAATCTGAAGATGGAGGGCGCCGGATCGGTTGAACTCCGTGCCGCTAGTACTCTGACGATACGGGGCGACGCAACTGTCGATGTCCGTGCCGCTGGTACCCTCCAGCAGAAGGCCGCCACGATTTTGCTCAACTGACGGCCGGTCTAGACGTCCAGGTTGCTCACGTACTTCGCATTCCGCTCGATGAACAGCCGGCGGGGTTCGACCTCGTCCCCCATCAGCTCGTCGAACAGCTTGGACGCCTCCACCGCATCTTCCATCGTCACCCGCAGAATCGTACGGGTTGCGGGATCCATGGTGGTACGCCACAGCTGGTCCGGATTCATCTCGCCCAGACCCTTGTAACGCTGGATACTGACCGAGCCCTTCACCTCGCCGTTGGTGAGCCGCTTGGTGTACTCGTCGCGCTCCGGCTCGTTGTAGGCGTAGTACTCATCCTTGCCCTTCGCCACCCGATAGAGCGGTGGCTGGGCGATATAGACGTAGCCCGCGTCCACCAGCTCCTGCATCTGCCGGAAGAAGAAGGTGAGGAGCAGGGTGCGGATGTGGGCGCCGTCCACGTCCGCGTCGGTCATCAGGATAATCTTGTGGTAGCGGGCGTTTTCCAGATCGAAATCGTCCTTCACCCCGGTGCCGATCGCGGTGATCATCGAGCGGATCTCCTCGTTGCCCAGGATCTTGTCGATCCGGGCTCGCTCGACGTTCAGGATCTTCCCTCGCAGCGGCAGGATCGCCTGGAACGAGCGGTCGCGGCCCTGCTTGGCGCTGCCGCCGGCCGAGTCGCCCTCCACCAGGTAGATCTCCGAATGGGCCGGATCGTCGATCGAGCAGTCAGCCAGCTTGCCCGGCAGCACGGCGTTCTCCAGGCCTGACTTCTTCCGGACCAGGTCGCGAGCCTTGCGCGCGGCTTCGCGAGCCCGCGCAGCGCTGACCGCCTTCTCGATGATATTCCGCGCCACCGGCGGATGCTCGTCGAGGAAGTTACCGAGATGCTCATTTACCACCGCCTTGACGATGCCCTCGACCTCGGAGTTGCCCAGCTTGGTCTTGGTCTGGCCCTCGAAC
>DATBSM010000253.1:0-7846 GCA_036559785.1 Gemmatimonadales bacterium | reverse complement strand
AGCGCTTGTTTGAGCAGATCGCGTCCCTCCGTCAGCCGGAGCAGATCGCGCATACGAGAATTGGACGCGAACTCCGGCTGGTCGGCGAGCATCTGCGCGCTGCCCAGCACGACCGTGTTCTCCTCGTTCGACAGGTCGAAGAGGCCATCGCCCTCGGCGATGAAGATGTTCAACAGCTCGCGTCCTCCCTCGGTACCAACCGCGTCGCGCAGCCGGTCTGGGAGAGTGCTGCGAATCTCCTGCAGCGTGAGCCCCGCCAACCGCTCGTTGAGAATCTGGGAGACCTGCTGCACCGAGGACGGCGGCACCCGGCCGGGGACCTCGACGAAAATCGTACGGACCACGCCGCTGCGGAGGTTGAACACCAGTAACAAGCGCTCGGTCGTGACCTGGACCAGCTCGAGCCGCTCCAGGACCATGTGATCGAGGGCGGGTGACACGGCGACACCCAGCTCCTGGGTCAGAACGCCGAGGACCTGCGCCGCCCGCCGAAGGACCTCCTCCACCGCGCTTCGAGTCCCGACCAGCTCCGACCGGAGGGTGTGCTGCTCATCATGGCTCGGAGGGGAGAGCCGCATGATGGCATCCACATACATGCGGTAGGCCCGGTCGGTGGGGATCCGTCCGGCAGAGGTATGTGGATGAAAGAGATAGCCCTTGTCCTCCAGCTCGCTCATGATGCTCCGGATTGTGGCCGGAGACACCCCGAGCCCAAACCGGCGCGCGATCGTCTGGCTGCCGGCGGGCTCGGCAGTCTCGATATACGAGTGCACGACGGCCTCGAGAACGCGCAACTCGCGTTCACTCAGCTGGTCTGGGGTTGGCATACTGAAATCTAGAGGGCCGCTAGGCGGCTATGGAAGGCACCAGCGCATCCAGGCGGAGCCAGCCCTCGGCGGTAAGCCGGATCCGGCCCGCGGCTTCCGTCGCCCAGCCAGCTTGCTCCCACTGCCGGGTCAGCGTGGTCGGAACCTGATGCAGCGCCAGACCTTCGGTCGTCCGGAGACCGAGGTAGAGCTCCTCCAGGATCACCGCGGCCGCATCGAGGAATTCCCGGCCTTCCAACGGGGACTTCCCGGACTCGAGCAGCCGCTGGTAGGCGGCCCACTCGCGCACGTTCCAGCGCCGCTCATTGCCCATCCCGCTATGCGCAGCGGGGCCAAGCCCCACAAAGGGGGCGCGGCGCCAGTAAGCAGAATTGTGCCGCGCGCGGTGTCCGGGCAGGCCCGCGTTGGAGATCTCGTAGTGCTCGTACCCGTGAGCGCGAAGTGCGCTGTGTGCCATCAGGAACTCCGCCGCGTAGCGGTCCTCGTCCACCGGTGCAACTTCGCCCCGATCGGTCCAATGGCCCAGCGGGGTATGGGCCTCGACCGTCAGGCCATACAAGGAGAGGTGCTCGGGCTCGAGCGCAAAGGCGCGCTCCAAGTCGGCGGCCCAGTCACGGTCCAGTGCCGCCGGCAGTCCAAAGATGAGGTCGAGCGAGAGATCGTCGATGGCGGACGACCGCAGCGCGTTGACAGCCAGCGGGACCTGGTCTGCCGAGTGGGTGCGGTGCATCCACTGGAGCACCGCGGGATCGAACGACTGGACGCCGAGCGACACCCGGTTCACTCCGGCGGAGCGCCAGGCCGTGGCCGCTGCCGCGGTCACGTCTTCCGGGTTGGCCTCCAGGGTGATCTCGGCATCGGCAGCGATGGTCCGGTCGGCACCGATCCGGTCCAGCAGCCGGGCAATGGAGGCCGGGGTGACTCGCGACGGCGTGCCGCCACCGAAGTAGATGGTGTGCACCTCGGGCGAGACGTCCCAGACACTATCAGTTTGCCAGAGACTCCACTCCCTGAGCACGGCGTCCACATACGCGTCGGAGGGGACTTCGCGGCGGACCGCGATGGCAAAGTCGCAATAGCTGCACCGGCGGGCGCAGAAGGGGACGTGGAGGTAGAGATGCACGGTGGGAATCTAGGCGAGTGCTATCTTCTTGAGGGAAGCGCCACCGCCAGAACCGATCGCTGACCGAAGGATGATCATGATCAGCACGCAAGCCGAGAAAGCGAAGCGTTTCCAGGCACTCCACAACCGTCCCGGCGCGTTCGTCATCCCCAACCCCTGGGATGCGGGTACCGCGCGGATTCTGACGAGCCTTGGCTTCGAAGCGCTCACAACCACCAGCGGCGGTCTGGCCTTCACGCTCGGCCGGCATGATGGCGACGGCTCCGTGACTCGTGCTGAGGCGCTCGACAATGCCAAAGCGATCGCCGACGCGACGGACTTGCCCGTCGCAGCCGATCTCGAGAATGGATATGGCCACTCGCCGGAAGCGGCGGCGGAAACGATTCGCCTGGCTGGCGAAGTTGCTGGACTTGTGGGCGGGTCGATCGAAGACGCCACCGGCGATCCCCGGCGTCCGATCTATGATTTTCAAGCTGCGGTCGAGCGTGTGGCGGCCGCTGTCGAGGCGGCTCGCGCCCTGCCGTTCCCGTTTCAACTGGTTGCCCGGGCCGAGAATTTCCTGCACGGCCGCCCCGATTTGGACGATACCATCCGCCGTCTGCAGGCGTTCGAGGCTGCGGGTGCCGACGTACTGTTCGCACCCGGGCTCACCAAGGCGGAGGACATCCGCACCGTGTGCGCGGCAGTGCGCAAGCCGGTAAATGTCGTGATGGGCTTGAAGAACGCTCCGTTTTCGGTGGCCGAGCTCGCGGACTTGGGCGTTCGGCGGATCAGCGTCGGGTCGGCGCTGAGTCGTGCAGCGCTGGGCGGCTTTGTCCGGGCGGCGCGCGAGATCCGGGAGCACGGGACCTTCAGCTTCGCCGATGATGCCATCCCGTACGCCGAAGCGAACAAGCTTGTGGTCAGAGGATGACGCCCTAACCCAGCACTCGCCCTTCCCCCCCCGGCAGCAGCGCGCCAGCGTCTCGCCTCCGCACAAAAGAACGCAGTGCTTCGGCGAGACCGCCGGCACACTGCTTCCCCCCAAGCACTGATACGGTCGGTAGGGGTGGGGCAGCCGCGGGTAGGATCTCCCACCAAGCACTGCGTTCTTTTGTGCGGCGGTGGGAGTCGTACCCGCGGCTTGGGGTGGGGCAATCCCTCCCCGCTCAAATTCGCCGAAACAGCCGCCCCGGACCCTTCTCGATTACGCCCGCTATCTCCAGCCCGGAAATGAGCGCTAGTATTTCTCCGATTGGTCGCCCAAAGCGAGTGGCAAGCTCATCCGGATGAATCGGATTCTGCCCTAGAAGGCCGGCCAGCTCGCGCTCCTCATGTGACAGTGCGTCGGGCAATGGACGGCTTGCCGGTTGAACAGCGGTCTTCTTCGGGGATAACACAAATTCAGGGAAGTGCTGCAGGAGGTCGGCCGGCTCGAGTACTGGAGCCGCGCCATCGCGAATCAGCCGATTGCTCCCAGCTGACAGGGCGCTGGTGATGTTTCCGGGCACGGCCATCACTTCCCTGCCCTGATCGAGTGCCGCCCCGGCGGTAATGAGCGCGCCGGAGCCGACCGCAGCCTCGATCACCACCGTCACACGCGAGAGTCCGCTGATCAATCGGTTCCTGCGAGGGAAGCTGCCCACGGTCGGGCGCTCGCCCGGAGGAAATTCGGTAACGAGCAGTCCGTCCCGCGCCACCCGCTCATAGAGTGCCCGGTTCGCCGCCGGATAGATGACTCCGAGACCGTTGCCGAGGACGCCGATGGTGCTACCGCCGGCATCGAGAGCAGCGGTGTGGGCCACGGCATCGAGCCCCCGCGCCATGCCGCTTACGATCACGACTCCTGCATCCGCGGCCGCACCCGCCAGCGCGCGGCACGCGTCGGCGCCATAGCTGGAATGATCCCGGCTACCCACGATGGCGGCAGCCGGACGCAGCAGCAGCGTCTGAGTGCCCAGCAGAAACAACACCGGTGGCGGATCGGGGATATGGTGGAGCAGAAGCGGGTACTCGTGATCGCCTGGCACGATGACCCGGGCTCCCAGTCTCTCTGCGTGTTCGGCGATCTGCCTGCCGGTATCCAACGGCATCGCCTTGAGGGCGCTTGCGAAGGCCTTGGAAAAACCCGGCAAGGTCCCTAAAAACGCGATCGGCGCCGAATGGGCGCCGATCGCGGTCTTGCAAGCGGAGAGGAGGGTCTTGAGTCGGACGGCTCCCATTCCCGGTACCTGGGTCAGCGCCAGATAGGCGACCCGCTCGTCGTCCATTTTATCCATCCTCCTCCGACCACGCGGCGCTCGAATCGACCGCCTGGCTGGCCTTGGCCTGCCCTACCACCTTCCAGAAATACTCCTTGAGCTCCTCCAGACCTGACCCCGCGGCGCTGGAGATCGCCCGCACCGACAGGGCCTCGGGGGCGCGGATCTCCGGTAGCGTCTGGTCGGCCGGGAGAAGATCGCGCTTGGTCAGCACCACCACGTGCTCCTTATCGGCCAGGGCACTGCTGTACTGGCGGACCTCGCTGCGAAGCCGATCGTAGGTGGCCTGCGGATCCTCGCCATCGAGTGGAACCAGGAACGCCAGCACGCGGGTGCGCTCCACGTGCTGGAGGAAACGAAAGCCGAGGCCCTTGCCCTCATGTGCGCCTTCGATGATGCCGGGAATATCGGCCACCACGTACGACCGATGCCCGGAGAGGCCCACCACGCCGAGGTTGGGCTCCAGGGTGGTGAAGGGATAGTCGGCGATCTTGGGGTGCGCCGCGGAGACGACCGACAGCAGGGTGCTCTTCCCGGCATTGGGCTCTCCGACCAGGCCCACATCGGCGATGAGCTTCAGCACCAGCTCGATCTGGCGGTCTTCGCCTTCCTCACCCGGCTCCCACTCCCGGGGGGCCTGGTGAGTGGACGTGGCAAAGCGGGCGTTGCCGCGTCCGCCGCGTCCGCCGCGGGCCACCAGCAGGGTATCGCCCGCCTCGAGCACCTCGCCAATAACATTGCCGGTCGTGGCATCGCGTATGACGGTACCGGGAGGGATCGGGAGGTAGATGTCCGCCGAGGAGGCCCCGGTCTTGGTAGACCCCTTTCCGTGCTCGCCCCGGTCGGCCTTCCACAGGGTGCGATACCGGTAGTCGAGCAGCGTGGCCAGGTTCGGGTCCGCCTTGATGTAGACGCTTCCCCCGTGACCCCCGTCTCCCCCGTCGGGTCCGCCCTTGGGCTTGTACTTGAAGCGCGCGAATGAGCTGGCACCGGATCCACCGGTCCCGCCAACCACCCGTACGACAGCGCGATCGATGAGCATCAGTGTCCTGGAGCCCAGCCCTCACGCACGCCGCGCCAGAGCTGTTTGATTTTTTTCCACTGATCGAACGAGAGCAGCGGGTTGACGATCGAGAGCACTCCTTCGATCTGGCCGAAGGTGGCGCCGGCATTCAGGGCGCCGCGGAGGTGTGAGTGCAGCTGGCGAGGCGCCTCGAGGACAGCGGTTTGTGCCACGGTGCACAGCTCACGCAGCTTGAGGTCGAGGCCGGGGCGAGCCAGCGTGCGACCGTATCCCTCGGTGATCATCCATGAGTCAATGGCCGGATGCAGCGTCCGCACGCTCTCTCGAAGCTTCCGGTAGTTGTCGCCATACACCACTCCACACAGCTCCTCACCCCGCCGGGTCCACTCGCCGGCCCGGCCGTAGTCCTGGTCCGGATCGGTGGCCTGCGCTTCCACGCCGCCGAATTTGCGCCAGACCGTAAAGGCGATGAGGGCCCGGGGGTATCCCACCATCAGCACACTTTGCAGCAGCAGCTCCTCGACCCATGCCACCGGGACCTGGGACGAACGCAGCGGCCCCACTCGTTCCCGGAGCTCCGGCTCGTATCCTTGTGCAATGGCCGCGGCGAACCGCACGAGATCTCGCGTCTGGGAGTCGAGACTGTCCTGTTTCGCCATCATCATACCCAGTTTGGGGAGCGGCTCCCGATCCTATTCGCGCGGCCAAGTCCGGAAAAAACGCACCACGGAGGGACAGATACAAGGCGCCTCCCGCCTTACCGCCCTTCCACCCTACAGCTTAGCTTTCGCGGCAATGCACGCACCAATCAGCCCGCTACTCGTCGCGATTGCCTTGGCCAGCGTGTTCGCCCCGACCCGGGTGGCCGCGCAGGCGTCCCCATACATCCCGCTCGACGACCCGCGCCTGCCGATGCTGGAGCATCTGATCGCACGGGGCGACATCGAGGACCCATCCTCGATGGTGCGGCCGTTCCGGCGAGCTGACGCGGTGCGCGTGCTCGCGGCGGCCGATAGCTCCGCCGACTCGGCCCGCTCGAAGGTCATCCGCAGCCTGCGCGAGGAGCTGCAGGACGGGCCCGGAGAAGCCCGCTGGTCGCTCGAGGGGCGTGCGGGGGCTCAGGCCTACTCGCATGCGAGGCGCGAGCTGCTCCATAGCGCCGGCCCGTCCGGCGCCCGGCCCTACGTCGACCTCCTCGGCACCGCGGCCTTCGGGCCCGTCATCGCCGTCACCAGGCCGGTGATCGAGCCGCGGCTTACGGTAGACCCCGACTGGCCCGGACGGACCGACGTCGAGGTGGTGGGACGCATGGCCGACGCTTACCTCAGCGCGCAGTTCAAGTACGGCACGCTGTTCTACGGACAGATGGATCGTAATTGGGGCCCTCCGGGACAGCCCGGCCTGCCGATCAGCAACTACGGGTACGAACGCCAGGGGTTGGCGTTCGAGCTCGGCACCTCCACTCTACGGCTCTCGGCTCTGGCTACCGATCTCCAGGACGAAGTCGACAGCGTGGGGCAGACGGTGCACCGCTACTACTTCCTCCATCGGCTCCAGGCCAGGCTCTCGAGCCGGCTGTCCCTGGCGCTCTGGGAGGGAGGGGTGCTATCCGGCAACGACCGCAACTTCGAGACCCGCTATCGCAATCCGCTCTCACTCAACTTTCTCGCCAGTACCATCGGCCTGGGCGACCGGGGCAACGCCCTCCTCGGGGTGGATGCGCGCTGGCGCGCGTTCGGTCGCACCACCTTCAGCATCCAGTTTGCCCTGGACGACTTCTGGTACCAGAACCGCGAGCGAAATCGCGACCGCTGGGGCTTCACCGCCGGCGCGGAAGGACCGCTGGGTGGGTCAGCAGCCTGGCACGCGCTCTATACCCAGGTGTCCAGCCTCGCGCTTCGCACGTTCAATCCGCATGACAACTTCACCGATGCCGGCGTCGGCATCGGCCGGAACTTTAGCGACAACGACCAGCTCACGTTCCGGCTCACACTGCCGGTCAGGACACGGTGGCTGGTGTCGCCCGAGCTGACCGTGCTCCGGCAGGGAGAGGGCGAGATCAACGATCCGTACCCCGTGCCCGACGCCAACGGCGTCCTGTCCACGCCCGCGTTGTTCATCGGCGTGGTCGAGCGCACCTACCGCGCCGCGCTAGGACTCAGCGGTGGGACTGGGCCGCTCGAGCTGACCGGCGAGGCGGGCATCCACCACGTGGTCAACGACGGACATCAACCGGGCCAGACCGAGAACCGGTTGGTCGGCCGAGTTCAGGCTACACTGGGTTTCTCCCGGAGAGGAGTGCTGCCATGAGACACTCGCCACCGCCACCGCAACTAACCCGCGACCGCGTGCTTCAGCTGATTCAGCGGATGAGCAGCAGCCGCGTGGTGGTGGTGGGAGACATAATGCTGGACCGCTATCTCATCGGCGACACCGAGCGGCTCTCGCCCGAGGCGCCGGTGCCGGTGGTCACGGTGCGGGAACGGCACGCGGCGCTCGGCGGGGCCGCTAACGTGGCCGCCAACGTCATCGCGCTCGGCGCCCGCTGCCTCCTGGTCGGCGCCGTGGGCGATGATATGGATGGGGCCTCGATCCGCCAGGAGCTCGCGGTGGCACGGCTGGAGGACCGCCA
>DATBSM010000252.1:0-3610 GCA_036559785.1 Gemmatimonadales bacterium | reverse complement strand
CAGGTGGTAGTTGTCCCCCTCGTACCACATGCCGTCTTCCCCGAATCCGTGCAGCAGATGAGTGACGATCCCACTTACGCCCTCGACGACGCGCGAGGCCAGCTCCTCGTCCTCGAACCACACGGCGATGCTCGCCAGCGCGGCGTTGTGCCAGGTCTGCCGATTGGAGAGACCCTCGTCGAACTCACCGATCAGATTGGCGGCCTCATCCGCCACCAGCGCCACCACCTCGGCACTCGCGTCGTCCAGCAAGCCACCCTCGCGAAGCATCATTGCGGCCGCCAGATAATTGCCGATCCAGACGGATTCGAGGTAGGTCGAGAAGAAGAGCCGGCTGGGACCGAGCACGTTGTCGCGGTTAGGGTAGTCCAGGTAGCCGCCGTAAGCCTGCAGCAGCTGATTGGCCCGCCTGGCCGCGGCCTCATGCCCGGCGAACACGGCAACGGTGGCCAGATGCGCCGCGCGTTCGGCCAGCCACAGGTGTTGATAGTGCGACCACGCGCGGTCGTGACGTTCGCCGGTAAACTGTTTTCCGCAGCGGGGGCAGCGATGGGTCGTGGGGCTCCAGGGGTCGAACTCGAGCCGGGTGCCGTCGTCAGGACAGACACCGCCGTCGGCCGTCAGCAGCGCCTTCGACTGAGGAACCGGGGGCATGCGCTCAAGCACCGGTGCCGCGCGATCGACCAGCCGGTGGAGGAGAGCAGACAGCTCAGGGGCGGCGTCGATCTCGGACCGGCGCTGTTCCAGCTCCTCGGCGGTCAGCATGGGCGCACACCGTACATGGCCCACCGCACTGGAAGAAGGTGAGCGCCACAGGCACGGGCAGCCTCGATCACCGGTCCCGGGTCGTCGGGCCCGAGGAAAAACATGCACCCTCCGGCACCTGAGCCCGCTGCCTTGCCGCCGAGAGCACCGGCGTCGGTGACCGACCGTTCCAGCCGGGCCATCTCCTCGGTGCACATGTGGGGATCGAGCGCCTGCTGGTGCGCCCAGTTCGCGGTGAGGAGCTCACCGACTCGTGAGAAATCGGCGGCGATGAGCGCGTCCGCCATCTCCTCCGCAACCCGCCGCAGTCCATGCAGCGCAGCGGCTACCGCCGGGTTCCCGCCCTCGTAAGCCCGCATCACCCGGTCGATTGTGGCGCCGGAGAAACGGGAGGCACTGGTGTAGCAGAGCACCAGTCGCCGGGCCAGGTCGGCCGCGAATGCCTGATCCAGTTTCAACCGCCGCACTTCCGCCTCCGGATCGCGAAAATCCAGGCGAAGGAATCCACCGTGCGACGAGGCAAACTGGTCCTGGCGTCCCCCGGGAATGCCGGCTTCAACCGCCTCGAGATGGCAGGCCTGCTCCGCGATATCGACCGGATCGGGGCTCTCTCCTCGGGCCGCTGACAGGGCCGCAACCAGTGCTACGTCGAGTGCGCCAGAGCTACCGAGACCCGACCCTGGCGGAGCGTCCGATCGGGTGCTGAGCGTGCAACCGCCCACCGGCAGCAGTCTGAGACCGGCCTTGAGCAGGTCCAACCGCCCATCACGCACCAGTCCGGCTGAGTCGCTGATCTCGAGCTCGTCGTGCAGCTCTTCGGACACCAGCCGGAAGCCGGTTCCCCCCAGGCGCACTTCCGCACGGGCAAACAGCTGAATGGCGCCGGTGACGACCACGCCACCCTCACGGGCGGAGAACGGGGGGACGTCGGTCCAGCCTCCGGCCAGGTCCAGCCGCACCGGCGCCGCCGCGCTGTATGCTGGACCAGTGCGCGCGGCAGGAGCGCTCACTGCGCCACCCACCAGTCGCGCACCGTAGGAAGCTCTCCTCGCAGATCCATGGTGACCCCGTGCACCCGTCTACTCATGCCTTGAAGACCGCGTGAGTGGTACAGAAAGGCCACCGGCATAGAATCGGCAAAGAGACGCTGGGCGGCGGCAGGATCCGACGGTGCCTCCAGGCCCGCGAGTCTCGCGAGTGGACGAAGGTACCCGAGACCAGGGTCACCGGGGATGCCGAGCACCGCGGCATCGAAATCCGGACTCGAGCCGTAGACTCGCCCGAGGAAGGCGGACAACTCGAGCTGTCGAATGGTCACATCGAATCCCGCGGGCTTGAGGCGAGCCTGGAGCATCTGCTCCAGCGGCGCCTCACCACTCCCCACAGTCAGCAGCTCGAAACTCACCCGGCCCGGGGCGTGCGGCGACTTCACGGCCGGAGACGAAGCGGGCGGAAGATAGCCCGGCGCGGTGGGTGGCACAGGGCCCAGGGCCGGCGTGCCGAAGCCGTAGATATAGCCGTCTACCAGCTCCCGGCGATCGATGGCATCGCTGACCGCACGACGGATCTCGAGCCGGTCGAACGGTGGGCGTCGGGTGTTAAAGACGATGCCGTCGGTCTGCAGCAGTGGAAAGCTCAATACGGTGAGGTTGGAGTCACGGCGCACGAACTCGGCGTGGGCAGGCTGAATGCCGGCAAAATCGAGCTCACCGGATGTGAGCGCCGCAAGCTTGGTCGTGGGCTCATCCACCACCACGACGATGAAACGCCCGAGCCCCGGCGGGCCGCCGAGCGCCGCGGGAAAGGCGGGATTGGCGGCAAACACCCATCGGCGGTTCGGCTCGTGAGATACGAAACGAAAGGGACCATTGCCGACCGGCGTGGTGTTCCACTGGGCCTGCCGGAGTCGGGCATGAGGCACCGTGTCGAGCAGATGAGCGGGCAGAATGGCAAGGTCGGTCAACAGATCGGGAAAGCGCGGCTGCGGCTGGCGGAACCGCATGACGACGGTGGAATCGTCCCGCGCAGTAACCGACTCGAGCCCGGCAAGCTCGCTGGTGCGAGGGTATCCGGTAACGGGATCCCGCGCCGCGTCCAGGGTCCAGACCACATCGCGAGCGGTGGTCGGGTGGCCATCGTGCCACCGCACGGCGGTCTCGAGATGGAAGGTCAGCTCCCGGCGCCCGGATGACCAATCCCAGGCCCGAGCCAGGTAGGGCCGGGGAGTCAGCGTGCTATCATAGCGAGCCAGCGTGGTCAGCAGCACGTGGCGCTGCACCTGTCGCGCGAGCGGGTGGACAGTGAGCAGCGGATTGATGCTCTGGAGATCCGCACCGGACGCAAAGAGCACGGTGTCACCCCGGCGGTCCGCGTTTGATCCACAGGCGGAGGCTAGCGCCATGGAGAAGAGAAGCCAGGATCGGGTCGGAAGCACGGCGAATGTTATCCTCGCTACAGTGGCGGTTGCCAGTTTTACGTACATTCCACCATGCTCCGAGCATTCGTCCGTCGTGCCCTCGCCGGCCTCGCCGTGGTCCTCGGCGTCGTGACGCTCATGTTCTTCCTCATTCGGCTGGCACCCGGTGATCCGGCACTCTTGCTGGTCGGCCCCACCGCCACTCCGGAGCAGCTCGCCGCCCAGCGACAAGCGTTGGGTCTCGACCGCCCTATCCCGCAGCAGTACACCGTGTGGCTGGGCCGGTTCGTTCGGGGCGACTGGGGCAGCAGCATCGCCACCGGACGCCCGGTGCGCGCCATGATCTCAGCCGCCTGGCCGGCGACGGTCAGCCTGGTGGGACTGTCGCTGGTCCTGAGTTACATCCTCGGCATCATCGTGGGGGCAGTT
>DATBSM010000251.1:0-2268 GCA_036559785.1 Gemmatimonadales bacterium | reverse complement strand
GGGTGAGAAGTCCCTGGTGAGTGGGGCCGCGGCCCGGGTGCTGGAGCAGTTGCGGAAGGCGGCACCGAGGCGACAAGAGCGTGAACGGTAAACGGTAAGCAGTTAACGGGAGGGTCCGGTCAGCCCGTTCACCGTTCACTGTTTACTGTTCACGCAGTTTAATACTTACGAATCACCCCGACTACCACGCCCTGGATCAGCACGTCACGTTCCTGGAACCGCATGGGCTGCATGGTGGCGTTGGCGGGTTGAAGCCGGATCCAGCCCCCCGCCTCACGGTAGAACTTCTTGACGGTGGCCTCGCTGCCGTTCACCAGGGCGATGACCATCTCGCCGTTTTCGGCGGTCTGCTTTCCGTGGACCACGACGATGTCGCCGTCCACGATATGCTCGTCGATCATCGAAGTGCCTTGCACCTTCAGGGCATAGTTGGGCCCCTTCCGGGGCAGCATCTGCTCGGGAACCGCTATGGTTTCCTGATGCATAAGCGATTCGATCGGTGTACCGGCGGCTACCTTTCCCAAGAGCGGGATCTCACTGGCCGAGGAGGTGCCGCGCGGTGGCAGGACCTCGATCGAGCGGCTCTCGTTGTAGGACCGGCGGATATAGCCCTTGCGCTCGAGGTTGGTGAGATGCTCGTGCACTGTGGCTAGAGACTGAAAGCCGAAGTTCTCCGCGATCTCCTCGAAGCTGGGCGCGTAGCCCTGGCCGTGGATGTGGCTCTGCAGGTAGGTGAGTATCTCACTCTGGCGCTTGGTCAGCGGCATTCAGGATCTCCTCGCATGGCGACGGAAGTGACCGAATAGAGCCCGAATAAGAGTACCCGAATACCGGCCGAAGGACAAGATGCCCGTCAGCCTCGACCAGATCCTGAGGTCTACCCGAGTTGGCTTGGACACGGTGCACGCCCGCCGGGCCACCTTGGAGCGGGATGTTGCCGCCAGCCGGCTCCCCCCCTCGTTCCGGGACGCCATCAGGAAGGCCAACGTCGCAGTCATTGCGGAAGTGAAGCGCCGGTCTCCGTCCGCCGGCCCGATCCGGGAGGACCTGGACCCCGGTGAGCGCGCGGCCCTGTACGCCGACCACGGGGCCGCGGCCATTTCGGTGTTGACCGATGGGCCCTACTTCGGCGGCTCTATCCAGGATCTTTCTGCGGCTGCCCGGCGCTCATCGGCTCCGGTGTTGCGCAAGGATTTCATCCTGGACGAGGTGCAGATCCTGGAGGCTCGGGCAGCCGGGGCAGCAGCCGTCCTGCTCATCGTCCGAGCCCTGGGCCTCCGACTCCGCCCCCTTCTCACCTGCGCGGCCGACTTAGGGTTGGACGCGCTGGTCGAGGTACATACTCCGGACGAGCTGAGGGCCGCGCTCGAGGCGGGCGGTTCGATCATTGGGGTGAATAGCAGGGATCTCGATACCTTCAAGATCGACAAGGAAGCGGCCTGGAAGGTCATCGCCGAAGTCCCTGCCGAATTCATTGCCGTGGCGGAGAGTGGGATGACTGGAGCCGAGGATGTCCAGCGGGCCGCGGCCGCCGGTGCTGACGCGGTCTTGATTGGAACCGCGCTTTCCGCGGCAGCCTCGCCGGGCGAGCTTCTGCGGACCCTGACGCGGGTGGCGAGGCGTGGTCGCTAAGATCAAGCTCTGCGGCATCATGCAAGGCGGTCATGCGAGGGCTTCGCCAGGCGTCAGCGCCGCGAATCTCGGCGTTGTTTTTGCTAGGGGTCTAAGGGCTGCTTCGATTGGGTGTTACCGCACCGTCGCCCGATAGATCCTCTGGACTGGTGACAACAGGAGTTGAGCGGTCAGACCGTCCACAACTCCGGCGTCGTTTCACTCGAATCTGGCATTCAGAACCCCGATACAATCGCAGTATGCGTGGAGGCGGTGTTTGCCTACAGTTCAGTCACCTGAGCAGGGTCTGACCGGCCGGTTTGGTCCCTACGGTGGACGGTATGTGCCCGAGACCTTGGTTGCGGCGCTCGACGACCTGACAGCTCTCTACGAGGCAGCACGGCAGGACCCCGCTTTCTGGGCCGAGCTGGAGCATCTGCTGGCCGAGTTCGTGGGCCGTCCGTCGCCGCTTTCCGAGGCCCCCCGCTTCGGCAAGGCCGTTGGCGCGCGGGTGGTGCTCAAGCGCGAAGACTTGAACCACACCGGTGCCCACAAGATCAACAACACCGTGGGTCAGGCGCTTCTCGCCCTCAGGATGGGAAAGCGCAGGATCATCGCCGAAACCGGGGCCGGTCAGCATGGCGTCGCCACCGCCAC
>DATBSM010000250.1:0-2661 GCA_036559785.1 Gemmatimonadales bacterium | reverse complement strand
TCTTGCCGCCCAGCCCGGGGCCGTAGTAGACCAGCTTGCAGTTGATCTCGCGCGAGGCGTAGTTGATCATCGACATGCGTGCGCTTCCCCTCAGGCCCCGAAGAGTTTGTCGATCTCGTCTTCCGCCTCACCCAGGAACTCCGACTCAACGCCGGGCGCGCTGGTGCCGTCACGGTTGAACATCTCCGTGAACACCTGAGTCAACTGCACCACCGTCGTCTTGACCCGCAGCTTTACCAATCCCAACGTGGTTCGGTTGTCGAACAGCACCACCAGGATCACCCGCCGGGCGATATCGGCGAGATACATCGACTCGCGCTCGCCCTGGTGAAACAGGGCGCCGAACTCGGTTTCTCCCAACATGCGTGCCAGTTGATCGTTGGCGCTGAAGTCGGCCGCCGTGAGGGACGCAAAGGCGGTGGAATCGAACGCGGGCGCCTCGCCCACGGTGGCCACCATCTGCCCGGTGCGGTCAACGATCAGAGCGGTCCGCGCGTTGGACTCTCCGAGAAAACCGCTCAGGATTCCCTGAATGCGTTTGGCGTCTTCTTCCCGGAATGACCAGCTCGAGGCACCGCTCATCTAACACACCTCATACGAGGGAGGCTTCCATCCGACGCACGATGGCCTCGGCCCGACGGCGCAGCATCGGCTGCCGCTCCCAGGCTAGATAATCCCTGAGGAGACGAACGGTATCGACCCCATCCTGCCCCGCCAGATAGCCCAGCGCGGCAAGGCGCCGAAGCGGGCGCGGACTGAACAGATCGCGACGATGATAGCTGAACCGTCGCTGGGCCAAGAGCCATCCCCCGGCCGCACCCGCCAGAACGCCACCAGCAAAAACCCAGCTGCGGGACCTCATCAGCCCAAGTCCTGGCGCGCCACCAGCGCGTGAGCCAGGGTGACACCGTCGACGTATTCGAGGTCACCGCCCATTGGCAGCCCGCGGGCCAGCCGGGTAACACGCACGTCCATCCCGGCCAGCAGCTGCTGAATGTAGGTGGCGGTGACCTCGCCCTCCATCGAGGGATTCGTGGCCAGGATCACCTCGCGCACCCCACCGTCCCGCACTCGCTGTACCAGGCGGTCGAGCCGCAATGCCTCAGGGCCAATCCCATCCAGCGGCGAGAGCCGTCCGCCGAGCACGTGATAATGGCCCCGGAAATCGGTGGAGCGGTCGACCACGCCGACAGTGGACGGCTCCTCGACCACGCACACCACTCCCCCGTCTCGCCGAGGATCGCGGCAGATGCCGCAAGGCTGCTCCTCGGTAAGATTCCCGCAGGCCTCACAGGGACGTACGCGCTCGCTCACCGACGTCAGTACGGAGGCGAGGCGTTGCGCCTGTTCGGGAGCTTGCTGGAGCAGATGAAACGTGAGCCGCTGAGCGGTCTTCCGGCCAATCCCCGGGAGCCTGGCGAGTTCGGTAATCAGCTCCTCGATAGCGCTCACCGGTCAGAAAGGCGACGTAAAGGGCAGCTGCGGCACTTTCCGCATCTCGGCGTGGAGCATCTCGGCCGCGCGACGCTGAGCCTCGGCTACCGCAGTGAGCACCAGCTCACTGAGGAAATCGGCGTCGTGGTCCTGGAAAACGACGGGATCGATCGAGACCGCTCGGACAGTACCGCGGCCATCGGTGGTCACCTTTACCATTCCGCCCCCGGCGGAGGTCTCGATGGTGCGAGTGGCCAGCTCCGACTGCAGCTGCTGCAGCCGGCCTTGCACCTGCTGTCCCAGCTGAAACAGCTGCTGAAGATCCGCCATGCTATCGGGTAGTCCTGCCATGTGAGGCCAAAGTAGGGAGAGGGTTAGAGTACCGCAATGTCGTTTAGCTAGGAGCTTAGGAACTAGGAGCCAAATTGGTGCCCTGGAGCAGCCCACAGCATGGCCCATCGCCCCGTCTCAATCCACTATCTCTAAATCTAACGCATCCGCGGCCGTGTCGAGGGCCGGATCCTTGGACCGGAACTCCCGCAGCCGCTCGGCCTTGAGGCTGGAATCGGACATCCGGCGCGGCTTGGGCGAGCCTGCGCCTGAGGCCGCAATTACTCGGAGCCGGACCGGCTGACCCAAGCTTCGGCTCAAGGTCTCCTCGACCTTACCCGCCTCCTGGGCCAGCCGGTCGGCAAAGAGCTGGTTAGGCTCGGCCATGACCACCGTCAGCCATGGAAGCTCCAGAGTGACCGGCTGGCTGGCCGCCAGCGCCTCGCCCAGGAACTGGCTGTGGACCCGCACCGCGGCCACCACGTCCCGCCAGCCTGCCTGGACGGACTCAATTGAAGGAGGGGTCGCCGGGCCGCGGGGAGGCGGGGGAGCCTCCTCGGCAGCGGGGCGGCGGGGCGGCGGGGCAGTTTGTGCCGGATCGACTTGCCCTTCTGGGGTGGTCCTACCGCCCTGCTTCACTGTTGCCCCGCGGCCCGCCTGCCCCGCTGCGCCGCCTCTGGCCAGCACCTCCTGCAGGTCTACGATGCGGTCCAGCATGGCCCAGCGCAGTAGCAGCGTCTCGACGACCAGGCGAGGGTTCACGCTTCGCCTGATGCCCATTTCGTTCTCGGCGAGCAGCCGGAGCATGCGCAGGACGTCACCTGGTTCGAGACGGTCCCGGTAACTCTCCAGGGTAGTCCGGAGCGCCTCGGTTAGGCCCTCGGGCCGGGCGCCGAC
>DATBSM010000249.1:0-14746 GCA_036559785.1 Gemmatimonadales bacterium | reverse complement strand
CAGCTCTTGTGTGTCCACGGCGCCTCGGCACGGAGAGGAGGTCAGGAAATCCCCACATCGCTATGTCATAGAACGGTTTAAAGTAGTGATGCGGGTGGGGCGGCACAAGCCGGACTAGGCCTGTCTTGACTGCCCCGATTGGGCCCCACCGAAGCAAGGGTTGCGCCGTGACGGCCCTGGGCAAACCCCCATATACTGGCTTTGAGCCCCTGCCCCCTCATGAGAAGTGCAGACTATTGCTCGCCTGTCCTGTAGCTGACAGCGGTGACTATTCCTCTGGGCGTTCTGTATCGCCGATCAAGTCGGCAACCCGCTACCCGGGCAGGACTTAGAAAATAGCATTAGAGCTCCCCTCTCGGCTTGACTTGAAGGGTGGAACACCTGAGCTTAACTCCGGGTCGTTGGCCCCCATGGAAAGGCTATGTCACACTCCGAAGAATCACCCCGCCGAGCCTTTCTCCGCTCTTGCGCCGCCGCCGCGGCAGGGCTGATTGCATCCGGCACTCTGTCGAAGGCCGAGCTGCTTCTCGCAGCCACCGGACCGGAGGACCCCGAGGTCCCTAACGAAGAGGTCGCCCGAATCCTCGCCAAGATCTCGGATGGACGCCCCATCCGTCGAGGTCATGTGAGTCTCGACATGCCGCTCGTCGCGGAGGACGGTCGGGTGGTGCCGGTGATTATCGAGACCGATCTGCCCATGACGGCCGATGAGTACGTCAAGGCTGTTCACCTGATCGTGGATCACAATCCTGACCCTCATCTGGCTGCCTTCCACCTCACTGCCGCCCTGGGCCGGGTCTCCATCTCGACCCGGATCAAGATGAAGCGCACCACGTGGGTGCGCGCCATCCTGCAGACCAGCAGCGGGGACGTATGGGCCGGTTATGCCCGGGTGCTGGTCACCCTCAACGGGTGTGGATGATGACCTTCAATATCGGTGAAGCTCGGATCAGGGTTCCCGACCGAATTCGGCGCGGCGACCTGATCACGGTGCATTCCATCGTCTCTCATCCGATGGACACGGGGTTCTTCCGAGATGCCGAGGGCGATCCCATTCCCGCCCACTTCATCAAGCTGGTAGTAGTCACATACGGCGGCAGCGAGGTGGCCCGGTTCGACTGGACCTCGGGAATCAGCCGTGACCCGGTCGTGAGCTTCACGCTGAGAGCGGACAAAGAGGCGCCCCTGACCATGGTATGGACCGACAACCAGGGCGCCACATTCAAGCAGTCGGTCAACATCGGCTTCGCCTCGGTCTGAGCCAGGCGCTCGCCTGGCTGGTACCTTCCGCTCCGGCCTGATCCCATGCTTTACCCTTTCATCCTCTCCTGGACCTCCTTACTCATCGGTCCGCTCCCGTCTACCGGTCCCGGGATCGCGATGCCGCCGCCCACTCTTCGGCGACTCGCGCCCGGGGTGTATGCCGCGCTTGGGGACACCGGTCGCGGGTCAGAGGGCCGACCCAACGCCGGGTTCGTCGTGACCGATTCGGGTGTGGTGGTGATCGACGCCCTGGCGAGCCCCCGGGAAGGCGAGGAGCTGGTTCAGCTGATTCGATCGGTGACTTCTCAGCCGATCAGGTGGCTGATCCTCACCCACCACCATCCCGACCACCACTTCGGGGCGATCGTCTTCCGTCGGCTCGGGGCCAAGGTCGTTGCGCATCCGGATCGGAGAGTTCTCGCCTCCGAGGGGGGCGAGGACGCGCTGATGGCCAACTGGGTGCGCGTGGTCGGCCTCGATGCCATGCGAGGCTTCGAGTTCGCTGATGTTCCTGATCGTCCCGTCATCGGCACGGACACCCTGCAACTCGGAGGCCGGTCGCTCATCATAACTCATCCCGGAGCGGCTCACTCGGCCGGGGATTTGATGATCTGGCTGCCCGGGGAACGAATCCTGTTTGCTGGAGATGTGCTGGTCGAGGACGGGGTGACGATGGTGGTGGATGGCAGCTCCGGACTTCTGCTCCGCGCCCTCACGGCAATCGATAGCTTGAAGCCCCGGGGCGTGGTGCCGGGACACGGTGCCATCCCGGTGCAGCCCGCGGCGCTGGTCGCTCGCACGCGGGAGTACATCACCGGCCTTCGTACCGCCATGCGATCAGCTGTCGAGCAAGGCACGCCGATGGGCCGCGCCATGGCGAGCTTGCCCCCCGCCGATCAGACCCGCCCCGTGTCTCTCAACTCCAGGCGTCGCCGGAACGCCGTTCGCGTCTATCTGGAGGAGGAACGGGCTTACATGGGGTTGGACTCGACCCCGTGAAAGGCGCGCTCGCCCTTGCGGGTCTCTATCTGCTTCTGGCTTGTACATCATGCCGGTCGGAGAGTGCAGGGGGCTTGGCCGATCCATCGGTCAGCAACCTGCCGGCTTTGGTATCTACGGACCAGCTAGCTGAGTGGCAGCGCGCGGGAGGGGTGAGCCTGATCGACGTTCGGAGCGATGTCTTTACCTACTTGCGGGGACACCTGCCCGGGGCGGCGTACCTGCATACCGAGACCTTGCGTGCCACCGATGGAGGCGTGCCGGCGCAGCTTCTGCCCGCACGCGCCTACAGCGACCTCTTCTCACGGCTGGGATTGAGCTTCGATAGGCCGGTCGTCATCTACAGCGCGGGAGAGACCGGGAACATCGACGCGACATTTCTTGCCTGGCTGCTGGCCGGCCTCAGCCATCCGAGGGTTTACGTGCTCAATGGAGGCTACTTCAAGTGGGAGCTCGAGCACCGGCCGATCACGCAGCGCTACCCTCGGATCACCCCGGTCGCCTTCCGGCCGGATCATTTTGCCCCCGAGCGCGCGTCCCTTGAAGACGTCCGCCGGGCCGTCGCCAGCGGCGATGCAGTGCTGGTCGATGCCCGGCCGCAGGCCCAGTACGCAGGGGAGGCTGGAGCCCAGATGCGCCGGGGCCATATCCCTGGAGCGATCAACCACTACTGGCAGGACGATCTGACCCAGGTGGGATTTGGGCACGTCTGGAAAGGCAAGGAAGAACTCCGGGCCAGCTACGCGGCTCAAGGGATCACGCCGGACAGGAACATCATCGCCTACTGCAACAGCACCACCGAGGCCAGCCACGTGCACTTCACCCTGCGGTATCTACTCGGCTATCCGCGGGTGCGGATCTATGTGGGGTCCTGGACTGAGTGGGCGGAGAGGGCGGAGCTTCCGATAGAGGTGGGGCAGCGGGGCAGCGGGGCGGCGGGGCAGTAAGGAATGAGCTGGGCGAAGTAACGAGGGGCCGAAACTCAATTCGAGCTACGGCCCCTTCGCTGTGCTCAGGGTGACAGCTACTGCCCCGCTGCCCCGCGTCCCCGCCTACTTCATCGCTATCCCGCTTCTGAGCTGCCCCGGTCTCCAGATCCGGCCGCCCTTCATGATCCACTCGATCGAGTCCAGGTTGTCGATGTCCTCGAGCGGATTCTTGTTGAGCAGCACCAGGTCGGCATAGTGGCCGGCCACAATGGTGCCGAGCCGCCGGCCGGGCTCGCCGCCGATCGCGCGGGCAGCATCTCGGGTGGCCGCCAGGAGGGCCGCACGGGGGGTGAGTGCCACGGAATCGACCAGCAGTCGGAGCTCTCCGAGGAGCGTGGCCCGCTCGATGGCGGGTCCGTACGCTACGTGATCGCTGCCCGCGCTGATCCGTACGCCGCGCCGCACCGCCTCCCGAGTCACTTCCATGCCGAAGCCCGAGGCAGCGCGCACGTACTCCTCTTGCTCCGACGGAATGTGCCGCCGCTTGGCGTTGAAGTAAGCCACGCTGTGGTAGGTGGCATCCAGCGTCGGCTCGAAGATGGTTCCGCGCCGGGCCAGTGAATCGAGGGCCTCAAGAATGCGTGGATCATGGGCCGAACCAACGGTGGCCACATCGGCGGTCGCCATCTGCAGGTTGCCGTCGTCGACCAGCGTGTCGCGCTCCTCGGCAGAGAAGAGCTCCCCGGCCAGCCCGGCGGCGTGCACCACGCCGTCCTGACCTGCCATGGCCTGCTCGAGTGCGCTGGCCGGTTGCACCCAGGCGTGACCCCACACCGGCATGCCTGCACGGTGCGCGGCCGCGGTCAGCTTCCGCACCGACTCCAGATCCAGCTGGGCGTACAGCTTGAGACCCATCGCCCCGGCGTCCCGCGCGGCTTGGACTATCGAATCCGGATCGGTGTCAGCGGTAAACAGCATTGGCGTCCAGCCCAGTGCCTGCATGGTCATCGCGGGCGGCTGCCGGTAGACGGTTCCGCGTGCGGTCCTGACGCCTCTGAACCCGTTAAAGAAGAACCGGCGTCCGGCCACCAGTTGCATCGCGTACACTCGCGGCGTCATCGTCAGGGCGTTGACCCGACTCAGCAGCTCGGCGGGATTGGTGCCCATGTCGCGCACCGTGGTGATACCCTGGGCCAGCAGATTCCGCAAATCCATCGACAGATCCTCACCGGCGCTTCCGCCGGTCAGGAAGAGCAGGTGGACATGGCTGTCTACCAGTCCTGGGATGAGCCACTGACCATGTGCGTCTATGATCCGGGCTCCAGGCGGAATGGGACACTCGCCTGCCGCTCCGGCGCAGACGATTCTGCCGTCCCGGACGAGGGTTACGGCGTCCGACACGACTGGGCGGCCGGTACCGTCCCACAGATTGGCTCTTACTATGGCAAGCGTGGGATTGGGAGCTGGGGCTACTTTGGGCTGGGGCGGGCGTCCGCCGCAGGCGTTCAGAGTCAACGTCCCAAGAAGAAAAGCGAATGGGAGAAGCCAGAAGAACCGTTTCATCTGTGACCTGCTCCTGCGTTGGCGGGCGACGGGGCACTTCGGCCGGGGGCGTCACCTGCCTGGACCTGCTTCAAGATGCGTGGAAGAGATGCATTCGGCCGTGATGCTCAGGCGTACCTGATGGGTGACAAGGAACACGCCGCCTGTGCGGGCTAACCCATTTTCCAAGCAAGAACTTGCATCACTTGGAGCGGTTAGTGGACCGATCCCTTCCGGGTTGTAAACCCTCCCGAACGTAGATGTGAAAACGTGATACAAGGGTCTACCCTCATAGCAGGGGCAAAGCATATGCCAGCGGGTCGTGCAAGTCTTGACTGCGGTTGCGGGGCAGGCGGCCGCTCCCTAGTCTTACCATCGTGACCCTCCCTCCTGCTAACAGACCCAGACGCCGGCGCCGAACCGGCGCCATACGCCAGCTCGTGCGTGAGCACCAGCTGTCTGCGGCCGACCTCATTCAGCCGCTGTTCGTAGTGCACGGGGCCCGAGTCGAGCGTGAGATCGGCTCGATGCCCGGCGTCTTTCAGATTTCGGTGGACCAAGTCCTGGACCAGGAGGTGGACCGAATCCGGTCCCTGGGCATTCTGGCGGTCCTGCTGTTCGGCATTCCGGCAAGCAAGGACGAGGTTGGATCAGAAAATTTTGCGGAGAATGGAATCGTACAGCAGGCGCTGCGCAGGATACGCCAGCGCCATCCCGATCTATTGCTGATCTCGGATCTCTGTTGCTGTGAGTACACCAGCCACGGGCACTGCGGCGTCCTCAGGGAAGGCCTGGTAGACAACGACGCCACTCTGGAGATTCTCGCGAGGGCGGCGGCCAGTCACGCCGCCGCAGGTGCCGATATCATCGCGCCCAGCGGCATGATGGACGGCATGGTGGCCTCCATTCGAGCGGCGCTCGACGCGGCGGGACACATTGATCAGGCTATTCTGAGCTACGCCGTCAAGTACGCCAGTGCCTTCTACGGACCGTTTCGTGAGGCGGCAGACAGCGCACCGGCGTTCGGCGACCGGCGGCAGTATCAGATGGACCCGGCGAACGTGCGGGAAGCGGTCCTGGAAGCCGCACTGGACGAAGCCGAAGGGGCGGATCTGCTGATGGTGAAGCCGGCCTTGGCCTATCTGGACGTCGTGCGTGCCGTTCGGGAGCGGACCCAGCTTCCCCTGTTGGCGTACAACGTGAGCGGCGAATACGCCATGGTGAAAGCTGCCGCGGGGCAGGGTTGGATCGACGAAGAAAAGGTCGTGCTCGAGACGCTGACCGGAATGCGTCGGGCTGGGGCGGATGCCATCATCAGCTACCACGCAAAGGCGGCGGCGGGCTGGCTGGCGCAGGGGAGGGAGTCATGACGGAGGTGCGCGCCACGGCCCGGCCGATCACCGCGTCGGAGCGGTTGTTCACCGCCGCGCAGCGGGTGCTTCCGGGGGGCGTCAACAGCCCGGTCCGGGCGTTCAAGGGGGTCGGCGGGACACCCCGATTCATGGTTCGCGGCGAAGGCGCCTACCTGATCGACGCCGATCGCAACCGCTACCTCGATCTGGTGCTCTCCTGGGGCCCGCTGATACACGGTCATGCGCACCCCGAGGTTCTCTCCGCTGTGGTCGAGGCGGCGGGACGAGGCACTACCTTCGGCGCCCCCACCGAGCTGGAGGTGCGTCTGGCCGAGCGGGTGGTGGCCACCTTCCCGTCACTGGAGATGGTGCGCTTCGTGAGCTCGGGCACCGAAGCCCTGATGAGCGCGGTGCGCCTGGCGCGGGCCGCTACCAGGCGGCGCCTGATCGTCAAGTTCGACGGTTGCTACCATGGTCATTCGGATGCCCTACTCGCGGCCGCTGGATCCGGCGTGGCCACGCTGGGGCTGCCCGACTCGCCTGGAGTCACTCCGGCCACCGTAGCGGACACGCTGGTCGTGCCATACAACGATCTGGCCGCGGTAGAACTCCTGTTCGCCAGTCGGGGGAGCGATATCGCCGCGATACTGGTCGAGCCGGTTGCCGGCAATATGGGGGTCGTTCCCCCCGTGTCCGGGTTCCTCGGAGGTCTGCGGACGCTCACCCAGCGACATGGAGCCTTGCTGGTCTTCGACGAAGTGATGACCGGGTGGCGGGTGCATCCGCAGGGGGCGCAGGTGCTGTACGGGATCGAGCCGGACCTCACCTGCCTGGGCAAGGTGATCGGCGGAGGACTCCCGGCCGCGGCGTTCGGCGGTTCGCGCGAGCTGATGGAATACATCGCGCCGGCCGGCCCGGTCTACCAGGCCGGCACGCTCTCCGGCAATCCGCTTGCGATGGCCGCGGGGATAGCGACGCTGGAGGTGCTGTCCCGCCCCGGAATATGGCAGCGGGCAGAGGAATGGGCGGGTCGAGCGGCTTCCGCCATGAGCCGGGCAGCGGCCGGAGTGGGCGTGTCGCTGACGGTTCAGCGCGTCGGCACGATGTTCACCCCCTTCTTCACGGCCGACCCGGTGCGAGACTTTGCCGAGGCAAAGGGAACCGACCGGGAAGCATACAAGCGCTTCTTTCACGCCATGCTCGAAGCCGGCGTCTACCTGCCACCGTCCCCGTTCGAGGCCTCCTTCGCCTCGTCGGTCCACGGTGAGGCCGAGCTCCAGATCCTGGAGACCGGGCTCGGAGCCGCATGGCCGCAGTAGCCATCGTCGGCGCCGGCTTGACCGGCCTGACTGCTGCCTATCGGCTCAAGCAGCGGGGAGCCAGGGTCGTGGTATATGAAGCCAGCGACAGAATCGGTGGCTCGATCAAGTCCGAGCGGCGGGACGGCTATCTCGCGGACCTCGGTCCCACTTCGATGGCCGCGCCCTCGACATCGGTCGCGGGCCTGTTGTCCGACCTCGGGCTCCACGCCTCCCAAGTGGCCGCATCGCCGGCCGCCCGGAATCGGTATATCGTCCGGCGGGGGCGGCTGGCCCGCCTGCCGATGTCGCCCGCAGAGCTACTTACCACTCGCCTGCTGTCCAATGTCGCCAAGCTGGCCATCTTCGGAGAGCCGCTGGTCGAGGCGGGTGATTCCCCGCTCGAAGAAAGCGTGGCGGCGTTCGTCCGGCGTCGCTTCAACCAGGAAGTGCTGGACTACATCGTCAATCCGTTCATCGCTGGAATCTTCGCCGGAGATCCTGAGCAGCTTTCGGTGCGGCATGCCGTCCCCAAGCTTCACGCACTGGAGCGTTCGCACGGTTCCGTGATGAGGGCGTTGGTCCAGATGATGAAGGCCCGGCAGGTGACGTCCGGGCCCGGCGCCGTGATCTCGTTTCGCGGTGGACTTCAGGAAATCCCGGACGCGCTGGGACGGGAGCTACACAGCGAAATCCGGCTCCGGTCGCCGGTTACCCAGCTGCGCTCGGGACCCAAAGGCTGGACGGTGGGAGCTGCCTTTCAGACACCCGAGCTGTTCGACGCGGTGGTCTATGCCGCTCCGGCGCACAGTCTGGATGAGATCGACCTCGACCTGGCGGCCGCGGAGCGCCTGTCCACGCTGTCGAGCATCCTGCATCCGCCCGTCGCGGTGCTTGCGCTGGGCTTCCGGCGGGATCAGGTGACTCATCCGCTCGACGGGTTCGGCTTCCTGACTCCCGAAGTCGAGCGCAGGCGGGTTCTCGGCGTGATCTTCTCCTCTTCCCTGTTCCCCGACCGGGCCCCGGCCGGCCACGTGATGCTGACCGCGTTCGTGGGCGGCACTCGCGATCCCGACTTCGTTCAGGCAGACCCGCAGACGCTCACCGCACGGGTATTGGATGACCTGCGGCCCTTGCTCGGCACCCGGGCCGAGCCGACCTTTCGCGCCGTTCAGATCTGGCCCAAAGCCATCCCGCAATATGTGCTGGGCTATGGCAGGTTCAAGGAGATCGCGGACGACGTGGAACGGCGGAATTCCGGACTGGTGTTGGCCGGAACCTACCGGGATGGGGTGGCTCTCGGAGACGCGATCGGGTCGGGCGAACAGGCCGCCGCCAAGATTGGAGAGTTACTTGCCATCGATGGGCTGGCCGCCGCGGGCCAGTCCACTTCCCGGAGTGCCTCCGCCGCGGGGCCGGATTGAGGCCGGCGGGTGCGCGCCTCAAGATTGGTACCCGCAGCAGCGCGCTGGCACTCTGGCAGACCGAACGGGTCCGCTCCCTTCTCCGGGCTGTCGGCTACGAGACCGAGCGGGTCGAGATCAAGACCACGGGGGACCTGACCCCCGATATTCCGCTGGCACGGATCGGCAGCCGAGCTCTTTTTACCAAGCAGATTGACGATGCCCTTCTGGAATATCGGATCGATCTCGCGGTGCACTCCCTCAAGGACCTGTCCACCGAGCTTCCCCCTGGGATCATCATTGCGGCGGTGAGCGAGCGAGAGGACGCGCGCGATGCTCTCGTTGGCCGGAGCCCCCTGCGATGGAGGGATGTTCCCAGCGGCGCCGTGATCGCCACCAGCAGCCTCCGGCGCCGGGCGCAGCTGCTCAACTCCCGTCCCGACCTTCGGATCGTAGACATCCGTGGCAACGTCGATACCCGGCTGGCCAAGCTCGATGCGCGGCCCGAATGGAGTGGCACTGTGCTCGCCACCGCAGGCCTCGTTCGTCTTGGCCTGGCCCACCGGATTGGAGAGCGGCTGCCACCCGAAGTCATGCTCCCAGCGCCAGGGCAGGGGGCACTCGCGGTGACCGTCCGGGCCGACGAGGCGGAGGTGCAGCGCGCGGTCCATGGGGCGGTGCACCACCCGACCACCTCGGTCGAGGTAGCGGCCGAGCGGGCCTTCCTGCGGCGGTTGGAAGGAGGATGTCAGGTTCCGGTCGCGGCCTACGCCCAGCTCGAGGGACCTTCGCCCAAGTCCAGATTACGGCTGCGGGGACGGGTGATCTCGCTCGGCGGCGAGAGGACTGTGGAAGGCGAGGAAGCTGGTCCCGCAAACGACGAGGCGGCCGCGGCCGCAATCGGCAACCTCCTGGCTGAGCGGCTATTGGGACAAGGCGCCATGCTAATTCTGGCCGAGGTGCGCGAGGCGGCGGCTCCGCCCGTCCCCGAGCCCTGATGGTGGAAGTCGTGGTGGTGACGGCCTCAACCGGAGCCTTCCCTGGATTGGTGGAGGCATTGAGGGCGATTCCAGTCCAGGTCGAGGAGCATCCTCTGATGACTTTTGCCCCTCCAGCTGATTGGGATCCGCTGGATTCCGCGCTGGACCGTTGGGACTCCTTCGCAGCGGTCGCCTTCACGTCGCCGCGGGCTGCGGCGGCGGTGCTGGAGCGGCTGGCCGGCCGGCGCGCACGGGGCCAGAATGTTCCGACGGTGTGGGCCGGAGGCGCCGCAACCAAAGACGCGCTGGGTGAGGTGATGCCACAGGTTCTCACACCCAATGACGCTGAAGCGGAAAGGCTGGGAGTGGCGGAAGCGCTCGCGCTGGCCATGCTCGATGCCGGGGTGGGCAGCCCGGTGCTTTTTCCGTGTGGCGACACCCGGCGGGATGAACTGCCCGAGCGGCTTCGGAGCCAAGGCATCGAGGTGGAGGAGGTCGTGTGCTACCGCTCGGTGCTTGCCAGCGAATCGGTGGCTCGCGCGGCAGCCGCCCGTGGCACCATGCTCGTGGTAGCCAGCCCCACCGTTGCAAACCTGCTGGTGCGCGCCTGTCCCCCCGACATCAGGCCGGATCTGCTGGCTCTTGGCCCAACCACTGCGGCCTCCGCTCGGGCATCCGGGTGGTTGCCTGCGGCCGTGGCCTCGAGCCCAAGCGCCGGGGCGCTTGTAGCGGCAGTGAAGGACCTGCTCGCCCGCCGAGCGATTCATGAATGACCTTTTGTTGCGGGCGTGCCGCCGGGAAGTGGTGGAGCGGCCTCCCGTCTGGATCATGCGACAAGCTGGTCGCTATCTGCCGCAATACCGCGCGGTGCGGGAGCGGGCGGACTTCCTCACGATGGTGGGCACGCCCGAGTTGGCGGTCGAGGTGACGCTTCAGCCGGTGGACCTGATCGGAGTAGACGCGGCGATCATTTTCAGCGACATCCTGGTGGTGCCTCAGGCGATGGGACTGGCGCTGACAGTAGAGGACGGTGTTGGGCCGCGCTTTCCTGACCCGGTGCGCTCCTCCGCCGACTTCGACCGCCTGCGCGACGTCCATCCCGAAGAGGGTCTGCGTCATGTGCTCGACGCCGTGCGCCTCGCGCGGAGGACGCTGGCCGGGCGGGTCCCTCTCATCGGGTTCGCCGGGGCCCCCTGGACTCTCATGAGCTACATGGTCGAAGGCGGCGGCTCCAAGTCGTTCAGCCTGGCGAAACGCCTGCTGGTGGAGGACCCGGCTCGCGCCCACCGGCTGCTGGGCCGGCTGGCGGACATCGTGGGAAGGTTTCTGGTGGCGCAGGTGAAGGCCGGCGCTCAGGTAGTGCAGCTGTTCGATTCGTGGTCGGGGGCGCTCGGACCCAGTGACTTCCGCGAGTTCGCGCTCCCCTACCTCGGGCGAGCGGCGCGGCTGGCCGGCACGGCCGGAGCGCCGGTTATCGTGTTCGCACCAGGCTCCGGCTGGGCACTGGAGGAGATAGCGAGGGAGACGGGAGCGAGCGTAGTGGGCGTTGACTGGCAGACCGATGCGGACGATGCCCGGCGCCGGCTGCCCGCTTCCCAGGTCACCCTCCAGGGTAATCTGGATCCCTGCTGGTTGTACGCGGCTCCGTCACTAATTCGGGAGCGAACCCACCGCATGCTCGACCAGTTTGGCGGCCGGGCGCACATCGCCAATCTGGGACACGGTATCCTGCCGGACGTACCGGTGGCCCACGCACGGGCCTTCGTCGAGGCGGTCCAGGAGTGGCGGCCAAGGTGACCGGCGACGCGGGACTTCGCAGGGCGGTGGCCGGCTGGATCGCACGACTTCACGACCAGACGACCGAGTATTTCACGCAGCTGGATCGGGGTGGATCATTTCGGGAGGACCGCTGGGAGCGTCCCGGCGGCGGGGGCGGCGTCAGCCGCGTTCTAAGCGACGGCGTGACCTTCGAGAAGGCTGGAGTGAACCGCTCGAGCGTCGAGGGCGTGTTGGATCCGCAGCTTGCCCAGCGGATCGGCGCCCGGACGTCGGGCCTGGAGCCGCTGAGCTTCTCGGTCTGCGGGCTCAGCATTGTGATCCATCCCCGGAGCCCGCTGGTTCCCACGGTTCACCTCAACGTCCGCTACTTCGAGATCGCGCGTCCCACTGGAGAGACGGTCGATGCCTGGTTCGGCGGCGGCACGGACCTGACACCGACCTATCCTTTTCCGGAGGACGCGAGCCACTTTCATCGCACGCTCAAGGGGACCTGCGACCGGCACCATCCAATGTTCTATCCCCGCTTCAAGACCTGGTGCGACCATTATTTCGTGAATACCCACCGGGCCGACGAGCGGCGCGGCATCGGCGGTATCTTCTTCGACAACCTGCGTGCCGGTGAGAGCGGCCTGAGTCTCCCGCGATTGTTCGACTTCGTCACCCGGATCGGGGAGGTTCTACCCGAAGCCTATGGGCCGCTGGTCGAGCGGCGGCGCAGCCTTTCGTTTGGCGAGCGGGAGCGCCACTTCCAGCTGGTCCGGCGGGGCCGCTACGCAGAGTTCAATCTGCTGCACGACCGGGGGACGCTCTTTGGTTTGCAGACCGGCGCCAGAATCGAGAGTGTGTTAATGAGCCTGCCGCCGGAGGCCGCGTGGGACTACTCGCCGGTGTACCAGCCGGGCTCCTTCGAGTCCGAGCTGCTCGCCATGCTCGAGCCCCGTGACTGGACAGTCTAGCTCGGCAATCCTCCGCAACCAGTAGCGGATTCAGTGTGTGTCGGTGAATCCGGGTAGCCTCTGACGGCTAGGGCGGCTACCCTCCAAGGCATGTGCGCAGTTCCGCCGCCATCGTCACTGCTCGCCCTCCGGGAGAGGCACCATGTGGACTGACCGTGCAGCGCTCATCTCGACCTTCCTTCTCTTCTCCACCGCTCTCGGCTGCGGGCAGCGAGCCGGGGGACAGGCCGGAGACCGGGCTGAATCCCAGGCCTCCGCGGGTACCCCTGGCGACTCGGCCTGCCGGGCACTGGAAACCCGCGAGCCGAATGCGCCGGATCAGCGCCCTGCGTTTCCGGGGCAGACCCGCATCTGCGGCGTGAAGTCGAACGTCGCCTTCGATGTGGCCGTGCTGGCGAAGGGTCTGGAGAACCCCTGGGCCGTGGAGCCGCTGCCGGGCGGCGACTTGCTGGTCACCGAACAGCCGGGTCGCATGCGCATCGTTACACCCGCTGGCAACGTGGGCAAGCCGATTTCCGGCCTCCCACCGGTCGCGTCTTCCGGCCAGGGTGGTCTGCTCGATGTCGCGCTCAGCCCCACCTTCGAATCCGACCGGACGATCTTCTGGAGTTACAGTGAGCCCCGAAAAGGCGGGAATGCCACCAGCGTCGCACGCGGGGTGCTGGCGCCGGACCGGCGGAGCCTGGGCCAGGTGAAGGTGATCTTTCAGGCGAAGCCGACCTACGACGGTGACAAGCATTTTGGGTCCCGGCTCGCGTTCGGTCCGGATGGCATGCTGTACATCACCCTGGGCGAGCGGTCTGACGCTCCGATGCGGCCCCAGGCGCAGCGGCTCGACAGCCACATGGGCAAGATCATTCGCATCGGTCCCGATGGCTCGGTTCCGAAGGACAATCCCTTCGTCGCCCAGTCCAAGGCGTTGCCCGAGATCTGGTCTCTGGGGCACCGGAATATCCAGGCGGCCGCGTTCGACTCGGAGGGGCAGTTATGGGAGATCGAGCATGGCACCAACGGTGGCGACGAGCTGAATCGAATCGAGAAGGGAAAGAACTACGGCTGGCCGGTGCAGGCGTACGGCGAGGAGTATTCCGGGTCACCCATCGGCGGTGCAGCGACCGCCCGTGAAGGAATGGAGCAGCCGGTCTATTACTGGGATCCGGTTATCGCCCCATCGGGCGCGCAGTTCTACACTGGGGACGCATTCCCCGACTGGAAGGGCAATCTCTTCATCGGCGGCATGAAGGACCACAAGCTGGTGCGACTCACCCTGGACAACAACCGAGTGACGGGAGAGGAACACCTGCTCGAGGACCGGGGTCAGCGGGTGCGGGACGTACGGCAAGGTCCGGACGGCGCGCTCTACATCGTCACCGACGAGAAGAACGGCGAGCTCTGGAGGATTGCGCCCCGTCGTTGAGCGGCGCCGATCTGGATCAGCCGAACGTGAAGGCAAACACCTCCACCGTCAAAGCGGCAGCTCTTCGCCCGACTGCTCCTTCACCATGTATTCGGAGTACCAGGACGGCCAGTCCGCGTCCCGCACGCCGATCCGCTTCTCGTGCTCCCCGTGCGCGGCCTCGGCACGTTTGAGGGCCTCCGACAGGTCGGTCACCGATGCGTAGGTCGTGTCGCCGGCCACCCGCCCGGGCAATCGCGTGGTGACCTCCTGAAGCACCCAGCCGTTGCCGTCCGGGTCCTTGAAACCCGCGTACGAGCCATAGCTGATGTGGCCCGGCGCGACGCCGCTGACTCGGCCGCCGAAGGGAGGCTTGGTGAAATGGAATACTTCGCTGACCTCCGCACCGCGCCGCACCAGGTCGTCGCGAGCGGCCTCGATGTCGGAAACGATCAGGAAGATGCCCTGCGCGGGGCCGGGCGCGTTCTTTCCCAGGTGAATCGAGCATTGTGAGCCTGGAGGCGTGAGCTGGACCGCGCGTTCACTGCCGTCCTTGAAGTCGGCGTCGAGCCGCCAGCCAAGTCCCTCATAGAACTCCTTCGCACGGTCGAGGTCCGAGACCGGGATGGTGATCACCTCGAGCTTCATGTCGACCGTCCCGAGGCGCGGGTCGGTGGTCGTTTCCTTACCACGGATGGCGGTGGTGCTCATGGCTGTCTCCTGAGTTGTGTCAGGTCCGCTGTATCTCAGAGTCGTGTTCCGGCCCCCTTGGCCAGCCGAGGGGGCCAGGTCGAGTCTGGTCATGCGGGGCGTCTGGCAGAAGGACGGGCCAAATCTGGGCGCAGGGCC